>CAJAXK010000024.1 GCA_903946925.1 uncultured Bacteroidales bacterium
AACAATATACGTGAGGCATTCCCGTTTTGCAGCGCAAAACCAAATTGTATGCCCATAAACCCGAAACTCATGTTCCAGATTTGCCCAAACGAAAGGCGAGGTCTTTTTCCCATAACTCTAAATAATTATCGTGTAGCGATACCACAAAAATATTATTTCATTTGGAATATCTAAGCTAAATATTCAAAAATTATTGGTTTCGGGGATTTGGTGAACGATAATCTGTTTTTGAGAGGTGTTTTTCACGAAAATTGGTAAAGACGAACCTAGGTATTTTTGTTGGGAAATAAGAAAAGCAAAAGAATAGTAAACATGTCGGCCAAACAAAAATAGGTGCGGGAAAGTTTCGCCCTACCTTATATCCTTTCCCATTTCCTGCTTTACAATATTCTCGAACCGTGTCCGGCTTAAATAATGGTCTTCAAGTAACTTGCCATCCTTTATCAAGCTAAAAGTCCCAAACCCGGAGGGTGTATTTCGGGCTTCTTCAGGTGTTAACAGCTTTGTGACTTTCATTTCTATACCATAATCCGAGGCTGCTTGCACCAAATCATTTACTGATTTTTGATGCCATGGGCATTGGTCCGAATATACAAGGTTCCAGTCTGTATATTCAGTTTGGTGCTTGGTCCAGTCGATAAAACGCGGTTGCGGGAATTTATCATCGAATGTTAAGCTCATTAGCTCAAAACGACCGAGTTTGTCCACTTCACGATAACCGTTTTTCTCGAACAATGTCCTGTTTGCCATCCAAACGCCATTGCTGCTCATGGCACAAACCCCGGATTTATTGTTCTTACGAGCATCCATCTCGCAGTAATTGAGCAATGCTGAGCCAATGCCGTTTTGCCTTGCCTCCTTCACCATTAGCGCAATACATTGCACAAACAGGTAGTTTGTTGCTTCAACCGGTCGCCAGGCAAGTTCGGAAGGGATATATTCGATAAAACCCAATTGCTTGTTTTGCTGGTCGGTGGCAATCCTGATTTTGATTCCCTTATTGATAGCTGACTTAAACCAATCCATTTTTGAGGTGTAACCTGGCGCTTTTTTATCTTTTATACAGAACAAACCGATTTCGGAAACATTCGCTGGAGTTACTTCAAGTATTGTTATTTCATTTGATTGAATGGTCATTTTTCAAATGGTTTATGTATCTGATATTTATTTGATTATGTCTTTAACGTTTTTAGGTAGTCGGTAATGTAGTTGGGTCAGTCCGGAGTCGAATTGTTTTGCTGAGATGAGTTCCAGCTCCTGTTCAGGACGTCCATCATTAAAGAGCCTGGTTCCGTTACCAACTAAAACTGGTACGACAGAAATTATTAACTCATCAAGTAATCCGTATTTCAAAAGTTCGTTCACTATTTCAGCCCCACCATCACAAAAAATGTTTTTTCCTTTTTCTGTTTTAAGTTTAGCAATAAGTTCCTTTATTCCGCCGGTATAAAACACTATTTTTCCAATACTTGGCCTTGCGGTTCTGGTTATGATAAATGAATTAATATCAGCGTGCGGAAAAACCGGAACCTGCGTCATAACCCAATCGTATGTCCTGCGACCAAGTATAACAGTATCAATTGATTCAACAAATTGGTTGTAGCCATAATCCTCACTCTCGCGTTGAACAATTGATAAAAAACTTAGATCATCATTTGGTTTGGCAATATATCCATCTAAGCTTGTGGATATGTATAAAATCACTTTTCTGTTCATGGTATTTTTTCAATTATAAAATGTATTTAACTCTATCTCAAGTTGCCCTTCTTCTAAATCCTTAATTGAAAGGAATCTATCAAAAACATTTATGTTTCAATCATTTTCAAGAACTGTTTCCTGAAATCAGATGGCGTACACCCTTTTATTTGCTGGAAAATCCTGTTATAATGAGTAGTACTGTTAAAGCCCGACTGATAAGCCAATTGAGGAATACTGGTTTCGGGATGTTCGGACAACAATTTGCAAAAATGCGAAATCCGGATGGCATTTAAGTATTCTGTGAACGATTGTCCGGTAACTGATTTAAAAAAGCGGCAAAATGACGAATCTGTTAAATGTGTCAGTCTTGCTGCTGTTGAAATACTGATATTTTCAGCAAAATGCTTTGCGACATACACAAAAATAGCGTTGATCCGTTCCATGTTGTATTTGTTTAATGAAGGCAAATAGCTTTCAGATGCTAAGAGATCATATCCCCTCAATTTACTTAATTGATTTAGAATCAGCCAAAATCCTGTCAATTTTTCGAAATCGGAAGCTTTGAAAAGTTTAATTAAATTTTTACCTGTTGCGGTTGAGTGCTGATTATGAAAAGAAACTCCCCTTTGTGCCAACTGTAAAAGATTGTGAATTCCTTCAAATTCAGGGAAACCTGAAGATGCATCCGGAATTAGTTTGCTCCTGAACTGAAATACCACAGCCTTCGAGGTTTCAGCATCATTGAGGGATTTTTCCGAATTCCAAGAATGCGGAAGATTGCTCCCTAAAAGCACCAGATCCCCTTCGCGGAAGCTTTCAATATTATCGCCAACAATTCTTTTTCCACTGCCTCTAATTATGTATGTCAACTCATATTCAGGATGATAATGCCAAAAAGGCTCAAATGATGGCAAATCGAGCATCAGACTCTTCAACGAGGATTCCTTTTCAGTATTCGCTATTTGCTCAAAACTAGGCTTTAACATTATTTGTATTTTGTCTTATAAACAGCAAATATCTAAAATTATTGACAAAATACGGTCAACACTTGATAAATTAGGTTTGCATACACCTCTGATTTTTTTCTACTTTTGAATCAGCCAAATAAACCATAAAATGAGAAAAACGATTTTCCCCCTACTTATGCTAACTGCATTGCTGACCAACAAGCCAACAATTATGGCCCAAACTGTAAACAATAAAGTTTATCAGGTAACAAAACCGCAGAATCAGAAACTGGAATACCTTCCGTTCGGAGAAATCAAACCTGCCGGTTGGATGAAACAGCAGATGCAGCATGACCTTGATGGTTTTGTAGGCCATCTGGATGAACTGGTTCCCGATTTAATGGATGATAAAATATATGGAGCCGACCGACTTACAAAAGATCATAAATCAAAGAACCTCGGTAATATCGGCCCGGATATGGATCCCCAATACCTTTGGTGGAACAGTGAAACTCAATCGAACTGGCGTGATGGTTTTATCCGTAATGCAATTTTACTCAATGACACAAAGTATCTGGCAAAAGTGCAGGAATATATTGACTATATACTTTCAACCCAGGATGCTGATGGCTATCTCGGCATTTATTCCGGCGATTTGCGCTACACTTTTAAAGACGAAAATGGTGAACTTTGGGCTAAAGCAACGGTTCTGCGCGGATTGCTTGCATGGTACGAATATACTCAGGAGCCCGAAATCCTTCAAGCAGTTGCAAAAGCGGTTGACAATGTAATGAAGAATTATACCATCAACTCCAGTTCCCCTTTCAAATCGGTTAAGCCATTTGCTGGAGGCGTAACACACGGATTGGTTTTTACAGATATTCTTGACCGACTTTACCAGATTACCGGAAAGCAATTGTACCTCGATTATGCGTTATTTCTTTATAAAGATTTCTCTGAAAATATATTGGCGGAAGATGCGCAGTACGCAAAAATCATGAACCCTAACTATAAACTTAAGGAACATGGTGCCCATACTTACGAGCATTTGCGTCCATTGGCCTTGGCATATTTCACTTCTGGAAACCCCGAACTGAAAAAAGCCTTGGATATTTATCTTGATAGGATTGCGGATTGCACAACCCCGGCAGGCGGCCCAATTGGTGATGAATGGGTTGGTGAGCGGACGGCCAATGCCACACACACGGGCTACGAATATTGTTCGTTACAGGAATTGATGGACGGATATATCAATTTGTTGCAAAAATCGGGCAATGCGCACTTTGGCGACCTCACCGAAAACCTGTTTTTTAATGCTGCCCAAGGAGCGCGGCTTAACGAGAAAAGCGCGATAGCCTATTGCAAAACCGATAATTCGTATCAAATGACAGGTTCCAGGAATGGGGAAGCTCAGGGAACCGAAAAGCAAACGCGGTTTAAATATTCGCCTGCGCACCAGGATGTGGCCGTGTGCTGTTCACCAAATGCTGGGCGCATAATGCCATATTTTGTAAAATCCATGTGGATGAAAGACAGTGAAGGCCTTGTTTCTGCTTTGCTGGGGCCAAATGAAATTAAAACCACGATAAAAAACATTCAGGTTCAAATTGTGGAAGAAACCGATTATCCATTCTCAAATTCAATAGTTTATACTGTTTCAGTCGAAAAACCGGTGTCGTTTACCATAAAAATCAGGAAACCTGAATGGGCAAAAACATTTAAACTCAACTGCAATTTCACCGAAAAGGACGGATACATTATTGTGACAAAAGCTTGGAAAAACAAGGAAACCATACAGCTTGAACTCGATGGCAAACCTGATTTGAAAAAGGATAGGAACCGGGAAAATTATTTCACTTATGGCGCATTGGTTTTTGCATTGCCGATTGAAAGCAAGGAAACAATAACAAAGAAATATAGTGTTGAGGGGTTAAACGATTATGATTATGAACCTGTTAACCTTCAGAAATACAGGCTTTCTTCCTCTGAAAAACCTGAAATCGCAATTAAAAAACCTGAAGTTACTGCTAGCAAATGGCATAGTATTGAGATGAATACCATTCTTATAAATGAAAAAACCGGCAAAGCCGAAAATGCAACTTTGGTTCCTTTGGGGGCAACCATTTTGCGTCAGGAAACCTTTCTGGATGAAGTAAACACTTCGTCAGGAACATGTGTGCGTTATAATGATTTCGCTTCAAAATATGTTAATCCACGCAGGGTTGATGTCTGGCTGCCTGATGGTTACGACGCAAAAAAGAAATACACTGTTCTCTACATGCATGATGGGCAGAATCTTTTTGACACCACCGTCAACACGTTTAACCACCAGGAATGGGGTGTGGATGAAACCCTTGGAAGATTGATTAGCGAAAAGAAGGTAAAAGATTGTATGGTCGTTGGCATTTGGAATACGGCTCAAAGGCATCAGGAATATTTCCCACAGAAACCCTTCGAATCGTTGAACCCCGAAGAAAAGGCCATTGTTACCAAACAGTTGCAGGCGGCAGGAAGAACCACTGAATTATTTAATCCGGTGTCTGATAAGTACTTGAAATTTGTTGTTGAAGAGTTGAAACCATTTATTGACAAAACCTTTTCCACATTTACTGACAGGGACAATACTTTTATCGCCGGCAGCAGCATGGGCGGATTGATTTCGATGTATGCAATTTGTGAATATCCTGAAGTGTTCGGCGGGGCAGCGTGCCTTTCAACGCATTGGCCCGGCACATTTTCGATGGAAAACAACCCGGTACCTGATGCATTTATCAGCTACCTGAAAAACAATCTTCCAATCCCTCAAAACCACAAAATCTACTTCGATTATGGCGATCAAACCTTAGATGCCATGTACCCTCCTTTGCAGAAAAAGGTGGATGAGGTTATGAAAGTAAAAGGGTTTACTGATAAAAACTGGGAAACCAAATTCTTTCCGGGAAAAGACCACAGTGAAAAATCGTGGAACGAAAGGCTATCTGTACCCTTACTCTTCCTGTTAACAAAATAAGGAGATGCAATCACTTAGAAAACTAATTACGGTTTCTGTCTACTTTGCTTTACTAAGTTTCGAAGTAAAAGCGCAAAAACAGCAAACTGATTACACCCAATTTGTCAACACATTTATTGGAACCGATGGAACCGGCCACACTTTCCCCGGCCCATCCATGCCTTTCGGGATGGTGCAACCAGGCCCCGATAACTGCGAAGAAGGCTGGAATTATACAAGTGGTTACCAGTATCAGGACAGCGTAATCATGGGATTTTCGCAAACACGCTTCAGTGGGACCGGTATAAGCGAAATGGGCGATATTCTGATGCTTCCTTTCGCCGAAACCAGCGACATAACACTGCGAAACCGCTATTTCAAAAATTCTGAAAAAGCAAGTACCGGTTACTACACCCTCACCAAAAAGGATCAGGTAAAAGTAGAACTCACCTGTTCGGAACGGGTAGCTTTTCACCGATATACTTACCCACAGCAACAAAGTTTTTTACTTGTCAACCTGCAACATGGGCTGCGTTTCCTTACCGATAGCCTGATACTGGAAAGCAAGGTTAGGATCGAAGATAAAAATACCATTTCAGGCTATTGCCACACAAAAAACTGGGTGGAACGGAAGTATTTTTTCGTGATCAAATTTGACACACCTTTCACAAAGTCCGAACTGCTCGCGAAAAGCCCGAAAGAAAATGCCCCGAAATATATCCTGTCCTTTGACCTTGACAATAGAAAAGTTTTGCTGGTGAAAATTGCTTTATCCACCGTGGATATTGAAGGGGCTAAACTCAACATGAAAACTGAAATTCCGGGTTGGGATTTTGAGCAGGTGAAAATAAATGCCAAGAAAACCTGGAATGATTATTTGGGCAGAATTGATATTGAGGCTGAGCTAAAACAGAAAGAAATATTCTATACTTCTCTATATCACTTGTTTTTGCAGCCATCGAATATTGCCGATGTGAACGGGAAATATCGCGGGGCAGATGACAACATTGCTCTGGCGCCAAATAATGAATATTATTCCACCCTTTCGATATGGGATATTTATCGCGGGGCATTCCCCTTACTGCAAATTATTGCTCCCGAAAAAATCAACGGCATAATCAATACCATGCTGTTGCACCACAAGGCAGCCGGTTTCCTTCCTATTTGGACCGCTTGGGGCCAGGACAATTTCTGTATGATAGGCAACCATTCCATCCCAATGATACTTTCTGCTTTCAACAAAGGATTCACAGGGTTTGATAAAAACGAGGCGCTGAAATCAATGGTAGAAACCTCCACAAAAAGCCATATCAATTCCGATTGGGAATTGTACAATAAATATGGGTATTATCCTTTTGATAAACTGGATAATGAAGCCGTAAGCCGTACCTTAGAAAGTGGTTACGACGACTGGTGTGTTGCCGAAATGGCATCAAAACTCGGTGATAAATCAACTGCTGAAATTTTCCGGAAACGGGCCAATTACTACAAGGAACTTTACGATACAAGCACGAAACTGTTTCGCGGCAAAGACACCAAAGGAAACTGGCGCAGCCCATTCGATCCTTTAGCTGCCACTTCGCCCATGAATAATCCGGGCGATTACACCGAAGCCAATGCCTGGCAGTATTTCTGGACACCAGCCCAATATGATGTGGATGGAATGAAAAAGCTTTTGGGTGGAACCGATGATTTTACCAAACAACTCAATGATTTTTTTACCATCGAAGCTCAAAACCCGAACAAATTTCTCGGGCAGGAAGCCATGATTGGGCAATATGCTCATGGCAACGAGCCTGGACATCACATCGTGTACTTGTACTCCTTTTCGAACACTCCGAAAACCGGGCAGAAGTACATACACCGTATAATCAATGAGTTCCATAACAATACGCCAAACGGAATGATAGGCAACGACGACTGTGGTCAAATGTCGGCTTGGTATATTTTGTCAAGTTTGGGATTTTACCCGGTGAATCCAGCTAACAATGAGTTTATTTTGGGTGCGCCGCAACTGAAAAAGGCGAAGTTGAATTTGCAAAACGGGAAAGTGTTTGAAATCAAAGCAAATAACATTTCTTCGCAAAATATTTATTCTGATAAAGCGATCTTGAATGGGAAAATACTTGACAAACCGTTTATTACATTTGAACAGATAATGAATGGTGGTAGTCTCGATTTTGAAATGGGAGAAAAATAATGCTAAGCAAAAGCTTCTGAAATACCGTCTAAAAAAGGGATAACTGAACCGTTCGAACATTTGTTTCCACTGGTTTATAGACACCAAATACCTGATATTTTTCTCTTAGTTTCTTGATTTTCACGCTTATTTGCTGTGCATAAGCCGCATCAGCTGTTGAAGTTGCATATAATTTGGCAAAATCGGAGTACAAATCAGGAAAATGCAGTTTAATCAGTGAAAGGAATTTCGTTTTTACATCTCCCCTCAAAAACAATATACTGGTAACCACATTGTCTATTCCATACGCTTTTGCCAGCCGGAAAACCGTTTCCAAATTTTCATCGGTATCCGATATAAGGGGAATTATTGGCATAAATCCCAAGGTTGTGCTCCGGCTGATGCCTTTAAATATCGCAAGCATTTCGAGCCTTTCGATGGTTGGGGATGCACCTGGTTCTATTATTTTGCGGATGGATTCGTCGAATGTGGTGATGCTTGTGGCAATATCAACCGATGTGATTTCCGACAGTTCTTTGAGAATCTCAAAATCGCGCAAAATCAGTGTTGATTTCGTTTGGATGAAAACAGGATTTTTATGCCTTTTTATAACAGCATAAATCTTTGGTAGCAATTCGTATTTTTTCTCCAAATGCTGGTATAAATCGGTAGTTCCACCAATTTTTATCTGAGCACAACTCCATTTTTTCTGGCTCAATTCCTTTTCCAGCCTTTCGGATACATTAGTTTTGACCAGAATATCTTTAAAAAAATCATCAAGCCCCAGGTATTTATGCGAATATTGGGCAAAGCAATATTTGCATCCGATGGTGCATCCCCTGTATGGGTTTAAATCCCAATGGGTTGGAAATGCATCCGGATGAAATGTCAGTACTTTTTTTGCCTGGATTTCTTTTATCAAAAACAGCGGGTTGAAAAATGAGCCGAAACACGTTTAGCCCATTTTTGGATTATAATTTATTGTCTTTTCCCGGAATTTTCAATCAAGGTAATTTGCTGACAGTTTGCCTTTATACAGATCATAAAAAAGTTGGGAAGATATTACCTTTTCCTTACTGGCCGTGCCTGTTTTACGTTGAACAGCCCAACAAAAACGGAATAACCCATCAATGCGCCAAAGCCGATTTGTTTCATAACGCCCAACAAATCGGTTGTTTGCCACTCCTGCATCACTTTTCCGTCTTTCACTTTTCGGATAAAAATCCCATTTATTTCCAAATTCTTGTTATTTGCTGGTGCTCCCATAAATTTCCCTGTGTTCACGGCAGAGGAAATGAAGCGGATAGAAGCCATGTCGCCATCAACAACAATATGTGGGAATTCCATTTTCAGGTTCGAGAAGGCAGCTTTCATATCCTGCATAAACCCAATGTACTCGTCTTTTGTAAAAACAAAACCATCGCCTGTATAGGTAAATTTGTCGTCGAGCAGATTATCCAAATCATTCCAACGTGCTTCCAATATGGCTTTCGAAACTGCCAATGCTGTGTTTTTAACCTGTTCTTTATCCATTTTATTCTGTGTTTATTATTGATTGATGCTGCAAAATTGCGATTTGCACTTTGTAAACACAATATACTACCCAAAATGAAAGTACTATCTATTGGGTAAGAGAAAACTAAAGACGATTATCTTTGCAAAAAAAAGTGGGATGAAACGATACGAATTGGATGGCACATTTTACTATTGTCCGGTTGACTTAACGCTCTCCATCATTGGCGGAAGATGGAAAAGCCTGGTGTTTTGGAACCTGCGGAACGGCACCAAACGTTTTGGCGAAATAAAAAAAATATTGGTTGGGATTAACGATAAAATGCTGGCCCAGGTGCTGCGCGAACTCGAAAAAAGTGGAGTGGTTAGCCGCAAAGTGTATGAGGTTATCCCGCCAAAAGTTGAATATTCGTTGACCGATGAAGGGAAAAAACTATTGCCGGTAATGCAACTTATGTCCGATTGGGGCGAAAAGTTCGAAGTGTTGTAAGTATAGTTGTGATATATTTGAAATTGATTTCGGCTTGTTTTTATTCCCTTTCATTAGCTTGAAACAATTTAATAGATTTCTACTTCCTATTATCAGGTAGATGGTTTCTATATGAAAATATTATTAATTAGGCTATTTACCAATGTGTTAACTCATTGGATTAGCATTTTTTAGTACCTTTAACTAACCAATAAAAATCCAACTTTAAGCTAAGAAGCTATTAAAATATTGGCCACAAAAAATTACTTTTGTATCAGATAAATAACAACTTCATTATGAAGCTAATCCTTGCACTCTTAATGGCCACAACAACAGCTTTTTCATCGGCCTGGGCACAAACCCCGTTCAACGAACCTCCTTCCTGGGCAAAAACCGCAATCTGGTACCAAATTTTTGTGGAACGATTCAACAACGGCGACAAATCCAACGACCCAAAGCCCGAGAATATGGATGTTCCGTTTATGAACATCAAAACGCCGGAAGGCTGGTCGGTTACGCCTTGGAACCACGACTGGTATATGCTGGAAGATTGGGCCGCGAAAACAGGTAAATCGTTTAACGATGCTGTTCAATACCGCCGTTATGGTGGCGATTTGCAGGGCGTACTGGATAAACTCGATTATTTACAGGATTTGGGTGTAACAGCTTTGTTTATGAATCCGTTGAACGATGCACCTTCGTTGCATAAATACGATGCACGGAACTACCACCATATTGATGTGAATTTTGGCCCCGACCCAATTGGCGACAACAAAATTATTGCTTCCGAAAAGCCAGATGACCCAACAACCTGGAAATGGACATCTGCTGATAAAATGTTCCTTAAATTAGTGGAAGAAGCACACAAGCGAGGCATGAAAATTATCATGGACTATTCGTGGAACCATACCGGTACTTCGTTTTGGGCGTTTGAAGATTTGGTTAAAAATCAAAAAAAATCGGTGTGTAAGGATTGGTACAACGTTACTTCATTTGATAATCCGGCAACAACCGAAAATGAATTTGCTTACGAAGGCTGGCTTGGCAACAAATACCTTCCCGAAATAAAAAAAGTTGACCTTACCACCGAACGCAAGATTGGCCATGCTTACGAAGGGAACATCAACGAGGGTGCAAAGCAGCATATTTTTGATGTTACCAAACGCTGGTTATCGCCTGATGGCAATGTTGCCAAAGGAATTGATGGTTTCCGCCTCGATGTGGCCGATCATATTGGGCTTGGCTTTTGGCGCGAATATCGCAAAGTGGTCCGCTCGATTCAGCCGGAAGCTTACCTGATTGGCGAAATATGGTGGGAAACCTGGCCCGACAAGCTTATGAACCCTGTGCCTTTTACCAGTGGCGATGTTTTCGATGCCGTGATGTTTTACCAATCGTACCGCCCGGCAAGGTATTTTTTCGCAAAAACGATTACCGAAATAAATGCGAAACAGTTGAAGGACAGTCTCCAATTTCAATGGAACCGCTTGTTGCCAGCAAACCGGTTTGCCATGATGAATACTTCCTCTACCCATGATTCGCCGAGGCTTTTGACCGATTTTTACAATACCAATAAATATAAATTCCAGGCAAACCCAAACGAGGACAAAGCTTATAAAACCGACAAACCCAACAAGGAATCGTACACACGGTTGGGGCTGTATCTGGTACACATGTTTACAACCATTGGTGCACCGCAGATTTGGAATGGCGAAGAAATGGGTATGTGGGGCGCCGATGACCCCAACTGCCGCAAACCCCTGATGTGGAAAGAAATAAATTTTGATCCCGAAACGCGGAACAACATACAACCCGGCAAAAAAACTTATGATAAGGTAGAATTTAACCAGGCTCAGTTTGATTTTTATAAAAAACTGATTGCTATCCGCAAAAGCAACCCTGTGCTATCAACCGGCGATTTGAAATTTCTCACTGCAAAAGGCAAAATGTTGGCGTACAGCCGTTTCGATTCGAAGGATGAAATTATTGTATGTTTCAACCTGGAACCCACCGCCCAGGAATTCGAATTGACAAAAAAATCTACATGGATTGATTTGTTGACAAATAAAAAGTTCAGTGGCGATAAAATCAAATTGAAAACCCTGACGGCTGCTGTATTGAAAAGGGTGGGATAAGTGTTTGGATAGCAGAATATCCGGACTTTGATTTTAATGGGTAAATGAACACTACTGTATTGACTCCGGTACCTCACAACCCATAACTACATATACCACCAACCGTTTGCAACATGTATTTAACACCTAAAAACTTCCCAGTAAATGAAATTTATTCTTCTACTCCTTTTGTTTTGTGGCTTTTGCTTTTCGGCAAATTGCCAGTCAGATAATCCTAACTATGACAAATTGCTTGCTGACTCGTTAGGTGGCGATGATTATGGGATGAAAACTTACATTTTCGTTATTTTAAAAACCGGGACAAATAAAATTGACGACAAAACTGTGCTCGACAGTTTATTCAAAGGCCACATGCAAAATATAGGCCGTTTGGCAGCAAATGGCAAATTGGTGGTTGCTGGCCCATTTGGAAAAAATGATAAGGCTTATCGCGGCATTTTCATCCTAAACGTAAAAACAATTGAGGAAGCTAATGCATTATTAGAAACGGATCCCACAATAAAAGAAAAAGTATTGGAAGCTGAAGTATTTAAGTGGTATGGATCGGCAGCACTGCCAATGTACCTGCCTTACCATGAAAAAATAGAAAAGAATAAAATGTGATGGAAGAGTTTATAAAAGCATATTTGCGATAATTGGGTGCGATAAACAGAGACAAGGCAAATCCTGCATCTTTTTCATTCTATGCCCTACCCAACTTCCCCATTCATCCATGCCTTGAATGCTGCTGTTTTAACCCTGCTTACTACAATTTCGAGTTTGGGATCAGCAGCAATTTCAACTTTAAGCTTGAAATTAAAGTAATTGTGTACTTTTTGGATGGCATCGCCCGAAATAATATACTGTCGGTTTACCCTGAAAAATAGTTTGGGATCAAGTTTAGCTGATAAATCTTCGATAGAATAGGGTATAATAAACCTGTTATTGTCGTGGGTAAGTAGAAATACCTCTTTCTCTTCAGCGTAAAAGCAAGCAATTTCCGAAACTTTAACCGGAATCATCGCATTCCCTTTATTTATCAGAAAACGTTCCTTATACGATGCTTTACCTGGCATTTGCAGGTTTCTGAGCATCTCGTAGAGGTTGTTGTTTGGGTTACTATCACCATAGTATTGTTTCAGGTTATGAAATTTTTGTAATGATGCTTTCAGCTTTTCCCTGTTCACAGGTTTCAACAGATAATCAATACTGTTAAACTCAAATGCCTGCAAAGCATATTCGTCGTAAGCCGTGGTAAATATCACGGGAGTAATAACTTCACATTCGTCGAAAATGCTAAAGCTTTTGCCATCAGCCAATTGAATATCCAAAAGTATTAAATCGTAAACCGGTTTTAATTTCAAATGTTGAACAGTTGCCGAAACAGTATCGATTGGGCCATGAATTTCAGCTTCTGGTTCTATTTCAAGCACTAACTGACTAAGCCTTTTAGCTGCAAGTTCTTCGTCTTCAACAATAAGGATTTTCATGGATGGGTTAGGTTATTAAGGTGTTCAAGGTTCAATGCTTCGCGTTTAAGGGTTCAATGTTTCGCGTTCAAGGGTTCAATGTTTAATTGGCTTCGCCGTTCAATTGGCTTCGCCGTTCAAATGTTCGCTTGTTCAAATGTTCGCTTGTTCAATTGTTCGCTTGTTCAATTGTTTTATTGCTAAAACGTTCAATTGTTTGCTTGTTCAATTGTTACAACTACCGCTTCAAATCCCCACATCCTCAAATCCCCACATCCTCAAATTCCTACATCCCCACATTTTCAAATTTTCAAATTATCTCATTTTCAAATTTAAATTGCTTTCTCAAACAGTGGCAGCATTACCACAAATTTATCATTTTCAAATTTAACAACAATATTTTTCCCGGTTAGATGCAGATAGCGGTTGCGGATATTATCAAGGCCAACACCGGTTGAAGCATCTTTGTCGATTTTGGTTTTTACAGTATTTTCAACAACTACAAAACTGTTTTCACGAACATAAACTTTAACAAAGAGGGGATCTTCTTTAGAAACCACATTGTGCTTCAGTGCATTTTCGAGCAGCATCTGCAGGGCTAAAGGCGCTATGGCGTAATGATAGAACTTTTCAGGAACATCAAACTCCACATTCAGTTTATCGCCAAAACGGCTTTGCTGTATAAAAACATAGTCGCGGGCAATTTTAAGTTCGTCGCGGAGCAAAACGGCATCTTTATCGCGCGATTGCAGCATGTAACGCATTATTTCCGAAATGCTTTCAACATACCGGGCTGCAACCGGGTTATCGTCAACAAGCATCAGTAAAGTATTCAAACTGTTAAAAAGAAAATGGGGGTTTACCTGATTGCGTAACGTATCGTAACGTGCTTCGAGGTTTGCTTTTTCCAATGCCTGTGTACGCAGGAGGTTCTCCTTCCATTGAATGAAAAACGCCACCGATGCATAAATGGAACTGATCATGAAAGTTATAATCAAGGATCCAACGATCAAGGCAGTTTTTTCCGATTGGGAAATTGAGACTTTCAGGAAATATTCGGCAGCATAAATTTCGCCCAACTCGACCAACAAAACAAAAACACTGAGCGAAACCACCTGAAATACAATTAGTTTAGTGGTTTCTTTAAATACCGGGTATCGTCTTAATGCATACTGTATCAGTATCATGCTTCCGTTCCAAATCAAAGCGGTACGGATAAATGATATTATGAACGCTTTCATTAAACTGGCTCCCCCTTGAGCATAACCAAAATCAAGGAACACCGAAACTGCTGAAATCAAGGTTATCCCAACTACGCGGATAATAATCTCGCGCCAATGGTTCTGAGGCTGTTCAATTACAGGTATGCAATCTATTGTATCCTTGGGCGAAGTTTTCATTGGAATGGCATTATAAATTCACGATAAAAATACTGCTTTTGCTACTATTTCAACTGTTTGCCCAATAGTTCCACTTTTTGCATCCACTCTTTCCGCTTGCTTTCTGCCGAGTTCCTCATTGGCCCAAACGATGTTACTTTTACTGGTTTTATCCCACAAAACCCCAATATGCCTTTTTTCATGGTGGTATGCCCTGGGCTTTTCAAAAAGAGCGCATAATACCAGCTTGGCGAATCCATGGTAACTATAAGCCTTGCAGTTTTCCCACTGAGCAGTTTATTTATAAAAACACTGTTTTCGCGGTAACTGAAAGCGAAACCTGGAAGCAGGATGCGGTCGAGGAATCCTTTTAACAATGCCGGATATGTTCCCCACCAATTTGGGTAAACCAATACAATATGTTCGGCTTTTAGTATTTCCTGCTGCATCATCAGCAAATCGGGTTCCAGCTCGGTGCGTTTGCGATATCCGTTGGAAAGGCTTGGATTGAACTCCAAATCGACAAGGTTTACCAATTTACATTCTGCTCCGGCTGTATCGGCGCTTTTTTTATATCTGAGGGCCAATTCGTTGCAAAAGCTTTGTTTGTCAGGATGGCCATTTATTATAAGGATCTTTTTCATTGTTCGAATTCTTAAATTTGTTGCTTTGTTGTTGTTACTAAACTGTTTTCAGGCATATTTTTTCGGGTCCAAGTTAAAAGTGCGGAACTGCTGACAGTGTATTTCAAATCAATTTTTCAATCCCGTTCCAAGTATTCAGCTCTGAAACATCTTACTTTCCATCCCCCTCCCAACCCAAACCTTTGACCTTTGACCTTTGACCTTTGCCCTTTGCCTTTTGCCCTTTGCCTTTTAACTTTTGAGCTTTCCTAAAAATGAATCCTATACTGCATCATTGGGAAAAACCCTAACTGATAAACATTGGTAACTTCGTTTTTCGAAGGACTGTAGGTTTGCATTAGAATATTGTCGTGGTCGGTAAAATTTTCGATGTAAAACACCCATTCCTGCGAAACTTTGCGCCAATTAAGCCTGTACCCAAATTTTATATCCGCTTTAAAAAACGCATCAAACTGCTCGCTATATGCTTTTGTTTCATCGTATTTGGTTGCACCTGCGTTCTGCGAAGCTTCCAAATCAATTGGCGTGTAACGTTTGCCTCCGGCATAAGTCATTTTAAAATCAATATTGAAAGTTGATTTGCTATTTATGGTAAACTCTTTGCCAAACAATACATTAGCTACGTAATTTCCATTAAATGCAGTGTTCCTTTCCATCCCGTCGCTGCCTTTGTATTTTGATTCGAACAAGGATAGCGTTGCCAGGTAATAGTAGTTTTTATAAAAAAACCGCTCTGCTGTTAGTTCCAATCCGTAGTTTTGGCCGGTTCCGGTATTAATAAGGCTATCCTGAGCCGCAACGCCCCAGCCGGCACCGGTATTCAACATGCTGAACGAAGTACTGTTTTTTTCTACCGGCACATCATAAAGTGTTTGATAGTACATTTCGGCCTTCAAACGAGTGTTTGCGGTTATTGAATTGTTGTACCCTAACACAAACTGGTGCGATTTGGTGAAACCAAGATCGTTGTTGGTTAGAATTAGTGAACCATCATCCATTTGTGTACCAAGGTAATAGGTTGACAAGGCTTGTGTACGGGAATGGAGTCCATACCCAAAACTCAGTTTATGTTTTGTATTTATCTGCCAGTTTGCACCAAGCCGTGGCTCAACGCTGGCTGCCCCGTTAAGGTCGAAATAACTGAAATGTAAGCCGGGCACAAGGCTATATTTTTCGTTAAAACGATACGTTGCCTGTACGTATGGCTGATATAAAGTAACCCCTTCGGCCAAACTTTTGCTGTCGTCAATCAATGCGCGCAAGGTATTGGTTTCGCTGTCGTAAACTTTCGACAACAGGTCAAAACCCATGCGATCAACAAGAAATCCAGCCCTTGCCGACAAGCGGCTATTGTATTTTTTATGCAGGAAACCGCTCAGCGAGGTACGGAATTCGGCATAGTTGTGGTCAACATAAGGATGCGGGATGCCAGTAACATCAAGCGTATCAATGGTTGTTCCCCCTTTTTGGTAAATCCCGGAAAGTATGATTTTGTAGTACGTATGTTCGTTCATGAAACGAGTGTACGAAATTCCGGTTGCGCCCATCCTCGAACTGTTTACCAAATCCTGACCTTCGCCTGAATACATATCCTGTTCATTGCCATTTTGGCTGTCGAGCATGGCTATTTCGCTGTCGCCACCCAACCCGAAAAACGTTATCTTTCCTTTTTTAACCGGGAAATTAAGCTTGAACGAAAGGTCTTTGTATTTTGGGATCCCGGTAGTTCCCAAATCTATTATTCCATCCATAAGTTCCAAAGTGGAATAGCGGAAATTGGCCAAGTATGAAGCCTCATGTTTCTTGCTGAAAGGACCTTCGGCACCAACCTCAAAACCATTGAAACCAACCTGAAAAAGTTGTTCGTGTTTTTGGTTGTTGCCATTTCGCATATTCAGGTCGAAAACGCCGCTCAGCGCATTGCCATATTCGGCAGGGAAAGCACCGGTGAAGAAATCGCTGTTTTCGAGCAGGTTGTTGTTTAACATGCCAACAGGGCCGCCGGTTGTTCCGCCTTCAGCAAAATGGTTTGGGTTTGGTATATCAATATCTTCGAGCCTCCAGAGCAATCCACTGGGCGAATTGCCACGGATAATAATATCGTTGCGCTGGTCGTTGGCCGAAGAAACACCGGCATAGTTCATGGCCATACGGGCTACATCACCTCGGCTTCCGGCATATTTTTCGGTCTCTTCAACCGAAAAAGTACGGGCGCTTACGGTTGCCATTTGGTTGCGGGTCTGATCCTTGCGGGCGGAACCTGTAATTACTACACCGCTGCTCATGGTTACATTTTCCTCAAGTTCCACTTCAAGCACAACTTCTTTCACCGAATTGACAATTATCCCTTGAAAAGTGGCTGGTTTATACCCGATATAACTAACCTGAATGCTTTGACGGCCAATTGCAACCTTTTCGAGACGGAAATTTCCATCGTTGTCGGTAACAGTTCCGGTTAAAGGTTGAACGTCGAGCAGCACCACATTTGCCCCAGGCAAAGATGTTTTTGAATCCTTGTCGAAAACGTGCCCGCGGATGGTTTGAACCTGTTGTGCCCAGCCCAAAGCCGAAACAAGGAAAACTAAAGTGAAAATAAATGTCCTTTTCATGGTTTGATGTTTTTTGTTTTATGCTGCAAAGATGCGGCAGTATTTGAAAGTACGAAATACTATTCCGATGAAATGAAGAAAAAGGAGGATGAAAGCGGTAAAATGTGGGGATGAAATGAGATGGCTGTTTTGGTAAAGGAAAATGATTTTTGGTGAGGGGAGAGGAGAGAAGAAGACATGTAGAGGGGGGCAAGGAGAAATGGCGACCCGCATATAGGGAATATTACTAAAGCATCAGAAAAAAGACCCAAAACATTCGGGTTATTACTTTTTACGAATATCAATTATTTTATTTTCCGGATCCCTTTTACAATCCCAAATCATAATTACAAGTATTAATTTATCAAAAACTTCGTAAAGTATTTGATAATCACCTGTTATTAAGGCACGTACAGGAACAACCTCTGTTTGTTTTCCCAGAAAAGGATTTTTGCAAAGCAGTCTGATACTCTTGTTAATACGAGAGAATAATTTTCTACTATAAATAGAATTCCCATTGCGGTTGATATAAAACTCCAGGATATCCAATAAATCTAATTTCGCTTCGGCCGACCATTCTACTTTGATTGTAACCATTGGTCAATCTCTTTTTGTAATTCATCATGCGAAATAGTCTGTCCTTTAAGCAGTTGTTCCCTACCTGTGCGAATCCTATCTTTCTGATACCCCGAAAGTTTATAAGCTTCTTCCTTAGCCTTAGAATCTATAATCGTTTTTATCGCATTCAGGAAAGATATATCATTAATTTGAGTTAGTTGATTAATTATCAACTCCCTAAGCTCTATGGTACTCATAGCAATAAATTTTATCCAAAAGTACAACAATTTTTATTGCCCGGTTAATTTGTGATTCTATGAAAAGCATGCCGCACCTACCGAAAAACAGCGTGCGCAAAAGCAGATGTGTGGGTTTATTGAACCACGCGAAAGGATTTGGGTGGTGGCGGGGTCTATGGACGAGTTTTTCTAATGTAATAAATTTAAAAAGAAAGCAAGTTTCTGGAAAGATATCTTGTGCCCAAACAACGTGAAAATATGATATGCCTAAACATAAGTTTTCCCGAATCCATTATTTATCAAATAATTTACCAATTAAAATTAGTGTGTTTACTGACTTGATAGTATGAATAGCTGTAAGAGTCCCATGTGCATATTTTATATCATCTTTAAGATAGAATGTTGAATCCGAACCAAGATTTGGGGCTAAATCTTCTTCATAATATGCTTTATGAGATTTTCCTTCTAATTTATGGGAAAAAATATGTCTTGATTTAGCGATTGCCTTTATAGAAGCAACAATCTCCGTTTTCGATTTTAAAGATTTGTATTCATCTAAATTAAAAAAATCATCAATTCTTTGACTAAGTCCTTTTTGCTTGGTATAATCACATGTTAGGCAAGGTTTAGTTTTTACTTTAGGAGTTGTGTCATATTCCTTCATAATAGATTCGAACAATTGAAATTGTAATGTATTTTCAAATAATGCATTATTAAATATTTTTTGAGTTATCATCATAATTGGATTGACTACAGCTAAATAACTCAACGATTTATAAAGGAAGTCAGTTTCTGTTATGTTATGTAATCTGTTGAAGGTTTCAATAAATGAATACATGGGGGGTTCAGGCATTAGTAGTAACAAAGGCATTTCAGCATAATTAAAGTGTGTCATTAAATACCTTACTTCTGATTTGTTCTCATAATAAATATCCGCAATTGATTTATATATTTTCGTTTGAGAAGATAAACATACACCAGAAAACCATTTAATAGAATCATAATTTTGTCCAAAAATATTCTGTACAATAATAAAATCTCTAATTATCTTCTCTACAATAGAATCAGTATCTGCTTTTATTGCTAAGCAAAGACATGCTTTTATTCCATAATCAGTAAAAGCATCGATTTCTTTAGAAGGAAAACAATACACAGATTCTTTGATTTCAGTTAAACTATTTGGAATAGTGTGTGATGGAATATGGAATACGTAATATGCCATGTATGCAATCAATTTTAAGTAGTATGTAAGATATTCTGTTTTGCTTCTTTGGAGTTTCCCGTTTCCCCCGTTGGTGCGCGTCTTATTCTCTGACGCGTGCCGGTAAAAATTAGCATTAAAATATGGCCATTGCTATCCATCTTATTTTCTTTCGCACACTTCAGGCTTTAAATACTGCTGTAAAAGTACCGAATTAAGTGAGCTGAAGACAAGCTATTTCTTAAATAAATGAGGTTTATTTTGAATGACAGAACCCGATATTCGCCATGAAATTTGTAATTCTACAGAAAAAAAGTAAGATGGACTTACAAACACGCAAAATATCATTTATACAGGAATTCCTTAACATTCAGAGCGAAGAAGTTGTAGTTCGTTTGGAGAAATTATTAAAAAAAGAAAGGGCGAAATTTGCGGAACCCGGTTTCTCGCCAATGACTGTGGATGAGTTGAATAAAAGGATAGATAAATCGTTGCTTGATGCAAGCAATGGAAGGATTACCAAAAATGGCGACCTCGCTAAAGAAATAAAGGAATGGAGCTAACCTGGTTTATCCACAAAATTTTAAAGGATCTGGAAAACACGGATGTTACAGGTTTACACAGAAAATGATAAAAATCCTTTTTAATTCGTTTTATCAGTGTCATCAGTGTTCTTTTGCCCTTTAGAGATAATTTATTAAGAATTTACTAGAACCGGATTGAAATTACAGATGTTTTCGATACAAGGCAAAACCCGGTTAATTAAAAAGAACGGAATTGCAACAGTTTTTCAAAATCTTCAATCAACCGTATCGAAGGTTAGTAAAAACCACTCGAAGGGTTTCATTTTCACATCCCCAAATTCTCAAATTTTCAAATTCTCACATTACCGCATTACCACATTATCGCATTCTCACATTATCACATTATCGCATTATCAGCTCCACCAACTTTTGGATAGCCTCGTCGGGATGCAGATTTTTAAACGCAATTTCTTTTCCTTTATATAGAGTTACCTGATCCTTGCCGGCCCCAACGTACCCATAATCGGAATCGGCCATTTCGCCTGGTCCATTTACTATACAGCCCATAACGGCAATTTTCAGGCCTTTAAGATGCCCTGTGGCGGCTTTTACCTGCTGTAATGCGCTTTCGATATCGAAAAGTGTCCTTCCACACGATGGGCATGAAATAAATTCGGTGCGGGTAATGCGGGCACGGGTGGCTTGCAGGATGGCAAAAGCTGTATTATTAACCGCTTCGGGATTTATATTTGGGGCTGTTGGCCAAATGGCATTACCAATCCCATCAATAAGCAAACTGCCAAAATCAATGGCACTATTTACCTGAAATTGCAGCAGATCCGAAGTTAAATACTTGTTTTTCAACACTATTGGTTTACTGCTTTCAACATCCATTTTATCAAGTTCCCGCCTTAATCCTGAAGCATTTCCTTCGCATATTTCAAGAAGGTGGAAGTTGTGATCGGGCAAATTGCCGACAACAGAAAAATGTTCGTCAACCAAACAGGTTTTGCCAATTTTTTCAGCCAAAACAGCTACCGGATAATTTCCGCCAATGCCCGAAACGGCTATGGTTTCGCGTTGCCCAAAAAGCTTTGGTTTGGTAGGTTTCCAACTTATTCCCTTTTGGCCCAGGTTTCGTGCATGATTATATCGTTCGGTAATTGCCAAAGCAACTGGTATTTCGATTTCGGGCGCTCCTGTGAGCGAAACACGTATGGTATCGCCAATTCCATTTTCGAGTAAGGAGCCAATGCCGGCTGCTGATTTAATAATACCATCCTCGCCATCGCCAGCTTCGGTAACACCAAGGTGGATAGGGAAGTCCATTTTTTCGGCTGCCATTTTTTCGGCTAACAACCTGGTAGCCTGCACCATTACGCGCACATTGCTCGATTTTATCGAAAAAACCAAATTTTTGAAATTTTCATTCAGGCAAATCCTGCCAAATTCCAGGGCACTTTCAACCATTCCTTCGGGCGTATCGCCATACCTATCCATAATTCGCCCACTCAGCGAACCGTGGTTGGTGCCAATGCGTATTGCGGTGCCGTTTTGTTTGCAAATTTGCAGCAATGGCCTAAGCCGTTGGGCTATCCTTTCAAGTTCTTGGTAGTAATCGCGTAAGGTTAATTGGTTGGCCGATATGCGTTTGTCGGTATAATTTCCGGGATTTATCCGTACTTTTTCCACAATACCGGCAGCAATTTCGGCAGCGTTTGGGTTAAAATGTATATCGGCAATAAGCGGGACTTTTATCCCTTTCGAGCGTAAGCTTTTCTTAATCAAAGCCAAATTGTTTGCTTCGGTAATTCCTTGTGCTGTAATGCGCACCATCTCGCATCCGGCATTTACCAGTCGGACACACTGATTGACGGTTGCTCCAATATCGTTGGTGTCCGTATTGGTCATGGATTGCACCCTTATCGGGTAATTCCCGCCAAGGGGCAGGTCGCTGATGTTTATGGTGCGGGATTGGAAGGACATTTTTGAAGGAAAAAGGGAAAAAGGCAAAAGGAAAAGTGCAAAGGTAAAGTGAAAAGTGAAAAGAACTACACGATAATTATTGCCCAAATTTGCAGGGTATAGGCACCCCTCTCATTTTTTCAAGGAGAGGGGACGGGGGTGAGGTTTTGGAGATGAAAGGCTTACCAATCAGAACATGCTAAACACATTCAACTTAAAGTAAAAAAGTGCAGAACAACCTTTGTAATAACCTATATATCTGTTATATAACATTAGTTTATGAAAATGGTAAAAGGAAAATGGCAAAGTGAAAAGCAGAAAAGTTCAGGGCAGAAAAGGCAATTTAGTTAGACTCCCCCAATCAACTTTTCACATTGCAAATCAGGTTAAAACCGCCATTTAACACCGGCTGTAACCGACGAGTAGTTGTAATCGGGGTTTGTAACTGTTGTAAGTGTTTCGGTGGTTGTTTGCGCAGGGGAAATTGTGGTTAAAAACAAGCCCATTTTTTGATACCGGTACATAAGCAGAACTTCCAGATGTTGGCCTATATATGGATAAATTGTTGCGCCAAGCCGCATACTTACCGGATAAACAAGGTTATAAACGATGTACGCATTTTTTTCGTTGTAATTTTTCAGTTCGCCCAACATGGCAAAGGCTTCTACCCAGCCATTTTTGTAAAACCTGCCCCCTACGGTTTGTTCAAAAACTGTACTCGAAGCGGTTTGATCGTTCAAAAACGTGAAAGCAGTATTTGTGTAAAGATTGGTATTCCCCATTGGATACCAACTAATTGAAGCCCCGATTTGAAATATTTTTTTTTCGAGTATCCGCGAATGGCTGCCTTTTAATTCCAAGGATATTTTCCCCAAATCTTTAGCAATTGAAAGCGAAAATACATGGTCGAAGTACGAAGTATCGGATATATTTATTTGGTAACCGTAGGCATTATAATCGAAAGTGTGCCAGGTATTATCCAATTTGTTGTACCATGCGGTGTCGGTTTTGGTTGTAATTGTTTGCTCGGCAATAACTTTTTTAGCCTGTATATGCAGGTAATGGATTGAAGGTGAAATTTTTAAACCAGCAACCGGGAAATAGGTACATCCAAGATAATAGGATAATTGTTGGTTGCTAAATTCCTGCTCGGCATAATTTGCTTTAATCGGGAACGAATAATAATAGTCATTCTCGAATTGTTGCTCAATAATGGTATCGCACACAGCATCCTGCGTAAGATACCCAAAGCTTTTTTTATCGGTAAGGTCAATTTTCGAAAAGCTCAGAAAAACCGAGAGGTTAGGCAAAGGGCGCAAGTTTACCCCTAAACTTTGATATGTACGGCTTATTGGGTTGATAAGTTCCTTGTAGTAAGTTGACGAATCGGTTATAACCGCACTGTCGTTCACTTTTCCAGGAAGCACAATGCCAGCATCGGCATACATATAATCGAATAAGTGATATGTTTTTTTACTTCCCTTTTGCTGAAACGTTTCGCTACTGCGCCCTGCCCCCTTGCACGAAAGGTTGTAGTACAAAGCTGCCGTCGAATCGAAAGAATCGAACTTTAGCGCTTTGTGGAAATTTTCGGCAGCGTTGCGGTAATTTTCTTTATAAAAATAGGCAAAACCAATCCGCAACCGTAAGTATTTATAATCGTAGCCTAACGATATGGCTTGTTTGCCACTGTAAATCAGGCCGTTCCAGTTTCCTGAAAGATATTGCTGATAGGTAAGGCTGTCGTAATATTGAAACGACTTTTGCTGGTTTTCCCCACAGTAAGCTGACGGAATAAGTTGAAGTGAAAGTGTTATAAATAGCAATAACCTGAATTTCATTCGTAGTTCCGTTTAGTAGTTTGGATGTGGGATTCTGTAGGTAGAAGTTGTTTTATTTTAATATCTGACCAAAGCGTTTATTCAAGAAACTCTTTTATATCGGGATCATTCTCAACTAATTTTTTCAAGGCTTCTTTACAAAGATATTTTTTTGTTTTGGCATAAAATTCCGATTTATATCCCATGCTTTCGGCAATTTCTTTTGTCGAGATATCGGTAAGGAATAATTTCAGTATTTTCTGGCAATCCTCGCTCAAATGCTCAAATTGCCTGACAAACGATTGGTACTTTTCTTCGTATTCGAGGTGTACTTCAATGCCTACTTCAGGCGTGTCGAGGTATCGGGTGAGTTCATCCTGGTTTTTTTGTGTCATCCTTTTACGTTTAAGCCGTTGAAACCAGATATTTTTACTGATCGAATACATAAACGTGATAAACGAGGAAGTCAACTCGAAATTATCATCTTTTATTTTAACGAGGATTACCAACAAGGCTTCCTGAAAAACATCCTCTGCATCTTCCTCCAAACCAGCATTGTTCTTGATAAAATACCGTATTGCCGGAAAAAACTCCTTGTACACATAGCGAATTATAAAATCACTATTGAGCCTAAGGCCTTCAACAACGGCATAATCGGAATAGTGAATCATTTCCTCTGCTAAGGTTTATGTACTAAACGGAAAGTTAAGCCTGAAACAGAAATGCAAATTGAATTAAAGTAGTATTTCTTTGTCCGCTGCTTCAGGTTTTGGTGGTTTTTGGGGTGTGAAGATATAGAATATTTTTAAACAACAAACTAAAAACAAGCAATTTTGAACCTCAAATAGTTAGGTTGCTTATTAACAGATTCTTAAAAACTACTTTATTGAAAGATTGTGAGCCAACAAAATCCGAAAAGCTACTTTTATGGTTGAGTCCGTTCCGAAAAGTCTTTTTTCGCCACAAAGCCACTAAACCACTAAGTTTCGCCAAGTCTATAACTTTGAATAACAATACTTTGTGAACTTTGAAGTCATTGTGACTTGGTGGCGTTTCTTCATTTTTAGGATATCAGAGAGGACTCAAGGTTATTTGTTTTAATTATTTTGTTAAAAATGCCGAACAACACACTGCCAACGCAACTTTATGACGGCATTTTTGTTATCTTTGCTAAAAAATAACCTCTATGAACAAGATACATTTACTATTGATTTCAACGTTTTTTGTTGCTTCAAGTGCGTTTGCGCAGTTTGCCCTCACATATAAAAACAATGCGCCTTTGGTTGGCGACTCTATACGCACCCAATCAATTGAAAACATTTCACCAGGCGGCGATGGGCTTGATCAGGTTTGGGATTTTTCGAAAATCCAGTTTACCAACGAAAAAGCAACCAGCTTTCTAACACAAAACCCATCTAAACTTATTGATGGTATTGGCAGCCACAACGCTACCCTGAACGATAAAGCTTATGAGTACGTTTACAATATTGGAGAAGACAAATCGGAAATTGTTGGGCTTATGACCAATGGCCTTACTGTTGTGTTTTCTGATCCCATTCTTAAAATAAAGTATCCAGTTGCGTTCGGGACTTATTTTACCGATGGGTTTACTGGCAACGGAGCCGATTTATACAAATCGAACGTGGCCGTAAGCGGCACCAATTCGTTTAAAGCCGATGGATACGGAACATTGAAACTTCGGGATAAAACATTGAACAATGTTTTGCGCGTGAAAATTGAGGAAAACAAGATACAACTAAACCCTTGCAGCGTTTACGAAATGAAAACCACAACCTATTTCTGGTATGCCCCAACATACCGCTATCCGGTAATGGGAACAACAACGCGCGAGGTAAAGTCGAGTACAAAAAACACCGAAGTCACCCAAACATCGTTTATTAACGAGAAGCTAATAAACTCAAGTAGTTTGGTTACCGGTTTGGATAAAAAAGAAGCAATTCCCGATGAAATTTCGTTGTCGCTATATCCTAACCCATTTATCGAAAAACTCAATTATAGTTATTTCCTGCCAAAACAAATGCCAGTAACCATTGAATTGATTGACATTACAGGCAAAACCATAATTGAACTTGTTAAGGAGCAAATTCAGCCGGAAGGTTTCCATAGCGGAAATATTGATGCCCTGAAAAATCATTTGGAAAGAGGGATGTACTCGTTTAGGATTAAATGCGGCGATAGCGTAATTGTAAGCAAAGCCGTAAAAATGTGAAAGGATTATAAATGTTTGTTTTACAATAGCATACATTAATATTATAAATGTAAAAAGGACAAAAAAGATTAACTTTTTTGTCCTTTTTGCTTTTTCTGAAAGTAAGCGGGAAATTATTTTTCAACAATAAACTTATCTTCTTTCATTTTTAACACTACTTCTTTTGCCACATCGTTAATAAGCTTATCGAGTTTTTTAGGGTTTGTTGATGCGGTTACCCCCGACCATAATAGCTTTTCGTTACTTACCGAAAAGAAATTGGTTGAAACAATATAATCCATATCGGTTGCGTAAGCGCCTGCGTTAACATAATCGCCAAAATAATAAATGCCATTTTTCTGATACGCTTGGTTATGGCCTCCCTGAACAAAAGTACTCTTGGCCTTGGTTGTGAGTAGCCTCATAACCAGCAAAGCATCAAAACCTTGAGCTTTTATCATATTCTTCACCTTCAGTGTATCGTCGCCCAATTGTGTACTCGAAAACATTGGGTAAGAGGCTTGAAGGGATTTGTTGTTCGAAACAATCAGATCTTCAGCCGCTCTACGGGCTTGTTCGTCCTTTGCCAATACCACTACCAAAACTTTTTTATATTTATCGGGTGTATATGTTTCACCTGGTGCTGTCCAGCTATTAACAATGGATGTGGAGCTGCAACTGGCAGCAAGAATGCATAATGCAAAGAAAAGTTTTTTCATTTTTGTAATTCGATTAGTTAAGAGTGGAGGATTTACGAAACCACAAACGCAGGTTTCGGTGGCAACAAAATTATGTAAAATAAACGTATCTGGCTGGTTTTTCATTGCCGCACACCGGAGGAAGTTACAATCACGTTTTGTAAAAGGTATTTTCAGAAAAGTGATGCACTATATTGAAGGGAAAGCATTAAAAGAGAGATAAAAACACCAAACACAACTCTATCCTACGGCTGGAAGCAATCATCAAAATCAATTTTTAACAACTTAGCGCGACGCAATAACCAGCCGTTAAGTATGCTTTCGGAAGAAATAAAAGCAGAATTATCATTTTTCAAAAATATGCCTTCCGTTTGCCCCACATGCAAAACCGAACCTAAACTTAACTTTTTCCAATGCTCATTAACAGAAAACCCTCTGTTGTTCGCAGTGTTTGCCGTTAGCAACCAGACAAATGAGGTATATATTTTCCTTCCTGTGTTTTTATAGCCCAACAGAACAATATTGCCATTTTTGTGGATTGATGCATCGGTTATAAGCCCATCGGCATAAAACTGGCTTACAAAATGGGCTTCATAAGTGCCGGAATCGGAAGGAAGGGAATAGAGTTTGGTTTTATTATCTGACCAGTTTTTGGTAAAAAGATAAATCGAATCGTTGAAGCACAAGAATGCCTCGCAATCAAAATTATTGTTATTGAAGTTGGGTGCAAAATCTTTTTGATCTGGATAATAGAACTTTATAAATTGGGCGTCAGCTTGGGTAATTGAGGTTTGGCGCAGTTCCCCTTTACTGATTTTTAAGATTTGAAGGTTTGTGCGATTCCCAGAATTATTGCCAAAATCGCCAATGTAAATATTATACTCGTCCTGGGCCATACTTTCCCAATCGCAATTTGGGGCATTAATTATTTTTACCGTCCTCAAAACCTGCCCGTTAACGGTGTCGATCTGATATATTTCGGCAGGATTCCCGCCATCGTTAAACGTCCATAAAAGCCCATCAAACATCAGCAAACCAGAAGTTTCTTTTAATCCGGCAGGGAGTTTTGTTATTAAACTTGGCTTTATTTTTGCTTTTTTGCAAATTCCCGTTGAATGGAAAACACTGTCGTTTTTAGTTTGAAGGTTTGTAACTGTATCGTTTTCAATATTTTGTGCTATGCCGTAAAAACTTAAAAACACAAACTTTACAACAATAAACAACCGAACCATTTTTTTCATAATTGAGCAGAAACCATAAGGGGCAAGAAAGCCAAAGCCAAGAGTTGCCTCAAAAACAATCCTATTCAAACATTTAAAAATACAATTCGCTAACTCTTTGTACATGATCGGCGTTTGGAGAAATAAGTATCAATTGATGTTTCCATCTTTTTATCTGAATTCCAAAAATTCGGGTTTTCCGATAACAAAATCAATAAATCCAAAATCGGTAGTCCTCACCGGATTTGCTTTCAGCACATTATTTCCTTTGCCCGGAATGGTAGGATAAAATGCGAAAGAAAGTTGAAAATACCGTATCACCAAAAAATCATTTTTTATCAGTACGCCCATTCCAATTTGTGGGTACATCCTACTGTGGCTGAACCCATTGGCTTCGTTTCCTAACATACCCAAGGCAAGGTTAAGGTAAGGCCCAAACCTGAAACCAATTAAATTCCAAGGTGCATACGTTTGGGTTTGGAAAAGGAGCAAAAAACGGCTGGTGCCGGATAACACATCGCTGTTGAATCCATTGAGGCCGTATCCATCGTTCAGCGAAAGCCTGATAAAAGGAGTCCGACGATAACCAATGGTAAGTTCGGGTTTAACAAACTGCCTGATTTTCCATCGTGAGATAGAAAACAAAGGTGAAAAATAGCTGACACCTGCTTTCAGAATCCCATCCGTTCGGTACGATGCGTTGATAAAAGTACCATATTCGATGCTCGTGCCTATATACCCAAGGTTGAAAAAATTGCCCCACGAATAGCGAAGGCCCCAATACCAACGTCCTTGGTTTTTCACCTGGTATCCAAACACCAATCCATAAGCAAGACCCACAGGCACATCTTCGGTTGTGCCAAACCTGTAGATATAAGTTTGCTTCACATACTTACGGCTCGATATGCCAACGCCTCCCAATACGGCCAATTCGTTGGTATAATAGTCTAAAAGTTCAGGCTGTTCCAAAGGTTTTTGCAGATAATTTAACCCGACTACCCTTCCCGATAAAATCAGCTTTGTGGTCCTGGCAGTTGCCGAACCGCCTTTAAAAAGTTTAACAGCTACCGCCGCCCAGTAATCCTGGTAATTTGATTTAGAAAGAAGGTTTAGGCGCGTGGTGTCATTTTTGTAAACCCAAGCTGGGATAAGCTGTTGAGCGAAAGAAACACCACTTGCCCATTGTGCCAAAGGCGAAAAAAAAGGCCTCTCGAAACTAATCCCTTTGCTGTAATTCCGATTCTCATTAATGGAGTAGAAAACACGGGCACTAATATATGTGTTCTTAAAATTTGGCACTAAGTAATACGCTGAAAAAGCATTCTGCCCATTTGTATAATTTTGTTTAAAAGTATTTGAAAACGTGTGCCCCAAGCCGGCAAGGTTCTTATCGCTAAGCGAAATTGTTGCCGAACTTTTGCTAAGGGCAAAATCGCCGCCAATACTCCATAAATCGAGAACCCTTATCGTAATATCAACCGAATCGGAATTTGCCGAACTATAGGCAACGCCCACTTTAATATCCTGCACATACTTTTGGCTGCGTATTAAACGTTCCGATTCTTTCACCATCAGCGAATCGAACATATCATTTTTATGGATAAGCAAATGGTTGCGGATGGTGGTTTGCAACGACTTAACATGCAGGGCATTACCAGATTTTTCGAGAGTGCTCCTTGGCCTCGAAGCAGTGTCGGATACTAGAAAGCCAAATGGATCGAGTGAAACTATGTTTATTTTCCTGATAATTTTATTTTCAAAACCTGCATAGCTTTCCCCAATTTGCAGGTTTTGCATTAAAGGCTCTTTTTGGGGATGTTCTTGCACAGGTTTTAAAACCAAACCATAAAGTAAGTTTGTGAATTTTCGTTTCGAAGAATAATTTTCAATTTTCCTGTAAACCCCTGATTCATTTGTACTGTCGGTTTTCTCCTGCGCAACCACATGACCGCTTTCGCACACAAGCAGTATCAGTATCATGACGACAGAACAGCAAAATTTCATTCTTAAAAAAGTGAAGGAAAGTAACAGGAAAGTATAAGTGTTTGGTCAACAACACGATCGCACAAAAATATACATTTTTTCGACATGCCGGGTTTTGCATTTTAACCCACGACTACCAATAAAAGCAAACATAATGTGGGCGCCTTTCGTGTAAGGTCTCATTTTTACAGCCTTAAAACCGCTGAATCGTTACTATTCCAAACTGGAAGTTATAACTGAAACAACGCCGTTCGCCAGGCAATATATTTTTATTCGCTATAATAACAGGATAACCAAGAAAGCCAGATTTCTACAGTTCATCTTTCATCTTTCAAATAACAAATAACTATTCAACTATGAGCTTATGAGCTTCAATCCCAGAATGGTTTTCCATTTTTACAAAGTACAAGCCTGTTGACAAGTTGCTTAAATCTATTTCTACGTTGGTTACATTGCTGGTTATTGATTTCATCATAAGTTTTCCGGTTATATCTATTATGCTTATACAAGTTTCGCCTCCCTGAAGGCCTGCACTAAAGACAGTAACCTTATTGTTTGCAGGGTTTGGATATATGGTAAACTTGTGTTTTGATACCTGAAATTCTTGAAGCGGCACAAAAGTCCCATTGGTAGTTTTCAATATAGTTCCATTGCTACCCACGGCATATCCGGTATTGGCATCGGTAAAATATACATCCAGCAACCAGCCTGCATATCCGCCGGGGAAAGGGATCCATGTTGCGCCGCCGTTAACGGTCATCAACATGGTTTCGGCTCCAACCACATACCCAATATCGGCTACCGGGAAATACACCGACATCAAATCGCGTGTGGTGCCGCTTGGCAGCAAAGTCCAGGAATTGCCGCCGTCCACGGTTTTTATAATTGTGCCATACAATCCAACGGCATATCCGGTAAGCGCGTCGGTGAAACTAACCGAAAAAAGCATATGCTCGGCACCGGTTTGGCACAAAGTCCAGGTATTTCCGCCATTCCTTGTTTTTAGCACCATCCCTTGGGTGGGCGAACCACCGGCAGCATAACCTATATTGGCATCCACAAAATCAACCGCAAACAAATGGTCGCTTATGCCGCTGTTTTGTGCGAACCAGGTATTTCCCGCATCAATGGTTTTAAGGATAGTGCCTTGATGGCCAACGATGTATCCGGTGTTAGCATTTGTAAAACAAGCCTCTTCAAGCACTTGTGTTGTTCCGCTGGGCATGGATTCCCAATTTGAACCCCCATCAGTTGTTTTCTTTAACAAACCAACCCGGCCGATAGCATAGCCTGTATTTGCATCAGTAAAATAAACGGATTCGTACCATTCGGATTGAATACCGGAATTCGACAGTACAGTCCAGTTTGAGCCTCCGTTTATAGTTTTTAATATGGTGCCATACATGCCAACCGCATAACCCGTGTTTGTTTCGGGGAAATGGATTGAAGACAGTTCGTTAGTCAAACCCGAAATTGTATTGCTCCAGGTTACACCGCCATCAACAGATTTTAGCATGGTTGCATTCATCCCCATTGCATGAATGGTTGTTCCATTGGTTGGGAACACCGAAAATAAACTATTTGTGGTGCCGCTCGTAACTGTTGTCCACGAAGTTCCTCCGTTTGTGGTACGCAAAATGGTCCCATTGCTGAAAGTCCCCATGTTTTCACAAACCGCATAACCTTTCATTATATCGGTAAAATATACTGCACTAATATCTGATCCGTTTCCTTGAGCCGAAACTGTCCAGTTGGTGCCTTTGTCAATGGTTTTCAATACTATGCCTTGCTGCCCAACGGCAAATCCGATGTAATCGTTGGCAAAAAATATCGATTTTAAGTCCATATACATGCCATCGGAAAAAACTGTCCAGGTAGTGCCGCCATCAATGGTCTTAAGTATGATTCCATTGTCGGCTGCCACAAATCCGTTGTTGGCATTGGTGAAAAATACCGAATTTAACTTAACTGCCACAGGACACGATATTTCTGTCCAGGAAATTCCCCCATCGGCAGTTTTAATAATAGTTCCCGAATCGCCAACCGCATACCCGGTATTTATTTCGGGGAAATGGATCGAATACAAATTTTTTGAAGTGCCGATCGATAAAGCCTCCCAAGTTGAACCTCCGTTTTCAGTCTTTAAAACTGTGCCGCCAGTACCTGCTACAAACCCTGTATTTGCTTCGGGGAAATTGACTGAATAAAAACTGCTTGAACTTACCAAAGGCTGAACGGCCCAGGTATTCCCACCATCGCAGGTCCTTATAATAGTCCCAAACGAACCAACGGCAAACCCATTTTCGTTATCAACAAAGCAAACCGACATTAGGTGGTTTCCCTGTGGCAGAGGGTTTTGCCAGATCCATTGCGCGGAAGCAATTGCTGAAAGGAATAAGAAAGTCGTGAGGAAGGGTGCTTTTTTCATATAGTTGGAATTTGTGCTCCGATTATATTGTGAAGATTAAGGCTAAATTAAAAAGGAATTGTTGTGCAAACAAATGTAGATATTTATTGGGACGATTATAAAACAATCTATTTTTGCATGGCAATCAAACAGAGATTTTATTTTGTTCAGACTTAGCTCATCAAATCCATAAAATGAACGTAAACGGAACCCATTATCGCACTATTTGGATGGACAGCCTAACCGGCATAGTAAGCATGATTGACCAAAACGCCCTTCCCTTTGAGTTTAAGATTTTTGAAGCAAAAAGTTATCGCGAAACCTGCCATGCTATTGTTACCATGGTTACCCGTGGGGCAGGCGCGATTGGTGCTGCAGCCGGATTTGCCATGGCGCAGGCTTTTTTGGAAGGTGCGGGTTTGGATGTGGAAATGAGAGGGGAGAAGGGCGAGGGGAGAGGGGAGAGCGAAACTATGTATTCGGTGGCGCAACTTGGTTTTTTTGATCAGGCACGCAAAGAAATAGAAGCTACGCGCCCTACTGCCCGGAACCTGTTTTTTGCCACTGAAAAAGTGTATAATGCCGGATTGAAAAGTGTGGATGCTGCTTTACAAGAAGCCCAATTTTTAGCTGATGAAAATATTGCCGATTCGAAAAAAATTGGCGAATACGGCAGCAGACTGATAAAAAATGGCAGTAAAATACTTACCCATTGCAATGCCGGATGGCTTGGTTTTGTTGATTTTGGAAGTGCATTGGCTCCTTTGTATGTTGCCAAACGGCAAGGGAAAGATTTTTTTGTTTATACTGACGAAACCCGCCCGCGCAACCAGGGCGCTCGGCTAACCGCCTGGGAATTGCAGAACGAAGACATTCCACACAAAATTGTTCCCGACAATGCCGGCGCACACTTGATGAGCCATGGATTGGTTGATTTGATAGTTGTGGGTGCCGACCGCATAGCTGCCAACGGCGATACGGCCAATAAAATCGGGACTTTCGAGAAAGCCATCGTAGCTAAGGAATTTGGGATACCTTTTTATGTTGCCGTACCTTTTTCGACTATTGATTTTTCGATCTCTGATGGGTCGCAAATCCTTATCGAAGAACGTAGCGAAGACGAAGTATTGTTTTATTCCGGACCAGATTCTGAAGGTATTATGCGGACTATACGTATGGCATCACTTGGTTCGCACGCCATCAACCCTGCGTTTGACGTAACTCCGGCAAAGTATATTACGGGGTTTATTACAGAAAAGGGGATTTTTTCAGCTGAAGAATTGTCTGGATTGTAAGGAATTTAAAATTCTGAAGACTCATCCTGTAAAAATAATATTGTTAAAGGGAATTAAAAATGACTGAAAACACCTGCAACTGGCCCGGAAACGATCCTAAAATGATCGAATACCACGATAACGAATGGGGTGTTCCGCTACACGATGACCAAAAACTGTTTGAATTTATGATTTTGGATGCTTTTCAGGCCGGGCTGAGTTGGAAAACCATCCTTCATCGCCGCGAAGGTTTCTGTAAAGCATTTGACGGTTACGATGCCGTGAAAATTTCAGTGTACGGCGAAGAAAAAATCCAGGAACTGATGCAGGATGCTTCCATTATCCGCAACCAATTGAAAATCCGCTCAACGGTTACCAATGCGCAGGCTTTTTTGAAAGTGCAAAAGGAATTCGGGACTTTCGATAAATATATCTGGCAGTTCACCGGAGGCACAACCATTTACAACAATTGGACTGATCTTAAACAGCTTCCTGCAAAATCTGCCGAATCGGACGCCATGAGCAAGGACTTGATTAAGCGTGGGTTCCGCTTTGTTGGTTCAACCATCTGCTATGCTTTTATGCAGGCAGCCGGTATGGTGAACGATCACATGGTATATTGCTCAAAGCATAATAACATGAACAAGCAAATGTCCTCCTAAAAGAGTTTCTATTGACTTTATTGCTGTTTTCCAGTTTTACATCTGGTTTTGAGTTGTGGCGTTTGATTTGATAGAAATCTTGTAGCTTTAAGCTTTTAAAAATCTGTCTTTTTGCATTGATATCGGAGAAACCTGTTGCGTTAAATCTACATATAATTACAGAATAGTTCAAAAACATATCCATAATTAATTACTGTTTTTTGAATCAAAAAGAAACTTAAATGGGGGTAAAAGAATCCTATAATGATTGGGCTGACCAGTACGATACAAACCTTAATAAAACAAGAGATCTTGAAGCGGTTTCACTAAGGGAAACGCTGATAGATATGTGTTTTGACTCCTGTCTGGAAATAGGTTGCGGCACAGGGAAAAACACAGGATGGTTGTCCGAAAAATCTAACAAAGTCCTTGCCGTTGACTTTTCGGAAGAAATGTTGTTTAAGGCAAAGTTGAAAATCAATTCGCCAAAGGTGGTTTTTCGACAAGCAGATATAAACAACAAATGGACTTTTGGAACCAATAAATTTGATCTGATTGTTTTCAGTTTGGTGCTCGAACACATCGAGAACCTTGATCCGTTATTCGAACAACTTTCAGAGAGCATACAAAAAGATGGATATGTTTACATTGGCGAACTTCATCCTTTCAAACAATATTCGGGAACAAAAGCAAAGTTTGAGACGGAAAGCGGAACACAAGCCGTTTCAAGCTATACGCATAATATTTCGGACTATACTCAAGTGGCTGCCCGATATGGTTTCGCTATTTTAAAAGTGAATGAATATTTCGACGACAACGATAGGGTTTCGATACCTAGAATTTTGACTTTATTGTTTCAAAAATAAGATTCCATATAAAATTCCGACACAGAAAATAAAAAGAAACCCTGCCGGGAATTGATTCCTAACAGGGTTTTGTGTTTGGTAAATGCTATTATTCGATTAGCCTTCAGTCTCAATTTCCTCACTTTCCCTTTCCTTGTGCAAATTCCTTGTTAGCAGCATAATAACCGATAGCATCACAGCCATGCCAATGGAACCAAAGAGCAACGAATAGAGTTGAAGTTGCAAAAGCGTATAAAAATATGCATACAGCATAAACAAGATCAACCCAACAATAATCCCATATTTGCGGTTGGCAAAAATTGCCCCGGCATACAACATTACCATCAAGGTAACCACCACTGCCGCAATGGCATAGGCCAGATCGAAAAGCATGTACTCAGCCATGGAAAGCAACAATAGATAAAAAAGCATGATTGCAAATCCCACAATCAGGTATTGCAGCGGATGCACATATTTTTTGCGCAGCAACTCGAAGAAAAAGAAAGTTACAAACGTTAGTATCACAAACAAAACACCATATTTGGCCGCACGGGTGGTACGCTGGTACTGATCAACCGGCATAATAAGGTTTACACCAAAACCACCGGCTTCGTTGTCGGGCGAAATGCGGTCGTTGTTGAACATCATTTTGGGTTGTTCTTCGCCGTTTCCAATAAAATTATCGAACCCAAACTGTCCGTAATTGCGGTTTAGCTCCAATATTTTCCATTTTGCTGTAAAACCTTCTTTTGCAACCGTTTTATCGTAAGGGATAAAAGCCCCTTCAAACGATGGATTTGCCCAAGTGGATGTTAGGTTCACATTGGTTTCGGCGGCAAATGGCAAAAATGCCAACAACCTGCTACCATTCAACTGGAGTTTAAAACTGAATTTATTGTCAATTGCCGGATTTATTGCCACTGGTATGCTTACCCCTCCTTTAATAATATCGTGGACTGGCAAACCCGCCTTCATGCGGTAAACCGAATCGTTCCATGCCAGATCAATGTTTTCCTTCACGCCTTTCATATCCGAAATGCCAAAGGAAATATAGGCTTTGTCCCATTTAATATCTGTTGGCTGCACATTCAAGCCTTTAGGATTCAATGGTTTGAAATTACCTTGCAAAGTTAAGTTGCTGGAATACAACACAACTTCGTAAATGCTGCGGTAGCGTTTTATTGGGGCTACTTCACCTGAAACGCTTAGGTTTTCGGGCAAAAAATGAAGAAAACGTGTTGTTGATTCGATAGTTCCACCAGCAACAGATTTGTTGGTTACCACCGGAACACTGATAACCGGACCGGCTAAAACCTGCCTGTCGCCCCAGGTCCGCCAAATCTCCGAAATGGTTTCGTTGCGGGTAGCTTCGCGTTCGCTGATCAACGACTGCACCAACTCCGATGGGATTAGTAGGATAAGCACAAAAAGCCCGATAACCATAAGTTTCAGGCTGATGGAGTTACGTGCCCATTGATTGATTTTGTTGAAAGTGGAAGAGGTTGTCATTATTGAAAAGTTTGATTTAAAACCAAACGGTCTTTAAACCTCAATATTTCATTAAAACAGTAATAAAAACGCTGATTTAACATTTCTTACAATTGGGATTCCCTGAAAACGGTTCCTCCTATTTTTTCATAAAAAAGTATAACTTGTTACCAGAAATAATGGGATTGCCCTACTTGGAACTTAAATTAGTACCTTTGCCATCCTGAAATAGGATAGAATCTGATGAGAAAAAATGTTGATTTTTTGGTTATAGGTACAGGTATTGCCGGACTGAGTTTTGCTTTAAAAGCATCAAAGTTTGGAAAAGTTTGCATTGTTGCCAAAACCAAGGCCGAAGAAACTGCTACCAAATATGCCCAGGGCGGTATTGCTGCTGTAATGTACACCCCCGACACATACGAAAAACACATTCAGGACACTCTGATTGCTGGCGACGACCTGAACGATGAAAAAGCAGTTAGGATTACCATTACTGAAGCACCTGAAAGGATTAAAGAGCTAATCGAATTGGGTGTTAATTTTGATAAAAACGCATCGGGGAAATACGATCTCGCCAAAGAAGGCGGGCATTCCGAATTCCGGGTGCTTCACCACAAGGACCAAACCGGGCTTGAAATTGAAGAGACTTTACTTGAAAGGGCTCGCGAAGATAAAAATATCGAAATCCTCGAAAACCATTTCACGGTCGAAATTATCACACAGCACCATTTGGGCGAATATGTAAACCGCCGCACTCCAGATATTACCTGCTACGGTGCTTATGTCCTCGATCGTGCCAACAACAGCATTGATACCATTCTTGCAAAAATCACTTTGATGGCTACCGGCGGGGCCGGAAATGTGTATGCCACCACTACCAATCCCCCGATTGCGACCGGCGATGGTATTGCCATGGTTTACCGGGCAAAAGGGACCATAGAAAAAATGGAATTTATCCAGTTCCATCCTACTTCCTTGTACAACCCTTCCGAAAAACCGTCGTTCCTGATTACCGAGGCTTTGCGGGGTTTTGGAGGGATACTGAAGGATGCAAACGGGAACGAGTTTATGCAGAAATACGATAAACGCCAATCGCTCGCCCCACGCGATATTGTTGCCCGTGCCATTGATAACGAACTGAAAATAAGTGGGGAAGACCATCTGTTTCTCGACTGCCGCCACCTCGACCGCAACAAACTCATTGACCATTTTCCCGGCGTTTATGCTAAATGCCTGAGCATCGGCATTGATATGACCAAGGAAATGATACCTGTGGTACCGGCTGCCCATTATACCTGTGGCGGTATTAAAGTAGATGAATGGAGTTGCAGTTCTATCATCAATTTATACGCTTCAGGCGAATGTTCATCTACCGGATTGCATGGAGCTAACCGATTGGCCAGCAATTCGTTGCTCGAATCGCTGGTTTATTCGCACCGCGCTTGTATTGATGCTTCCGAAAAGCTTAAACATATTGAATATTGCAACGAAGTGCCCGATTGGAATGCCGAAGGCACCGTGATGAATGAAGAAATGGTGCTTATTACCCAAACCATGCGCGAATTGCAGGGGATCATGACCAATTACGTGGGCATTGTAAGATCCAATTTGCGTTTGAAACGTGCTGCCGACCGGCTTAACATACTTGAACGCGAAACCGAAGATTTGTACAAGCGTTCCGTACTGATTGCCAAAATATGTGAAGTACGCAACCTGATAAAAGTTGCAACCCTTATTATAAAAATGGCCCTCGAACGCAAGGAAAGCCGAGGGCTACATTTTTCAATTGATTATCCAAAGGTCAACGATAAGGAAATTCATTCGTTTAGTCCTGAAGATTAAAGGTAGGTTTGGGTTTTGGGGGTTGGGATTTAGGGGTAAAGTAATACATTTTCATATTAAAGGAAATTGATGATTTTTTGAGAAGAACGTAAGACAAATTGCGTTTTCAGTTGTTTTTGTTCTGATTAGAAAATAACTTTAAGCACCGACACTTTAAACCATTTATAATGCGATCGCAAATATTTATCAATCTACCGGTTAAAGATCTGGAAAAGTCATTCAATTTTTACACAGAAATGGGCTTTACCAATAATCCCCAATTCTCTGACGATAGTGCTAAGTGCATGGTTTTCAGCGAGGATATTTTTGTGATGTTACTAACCCACGACAGGTTCAAAACATTTATTACCAAACCAATTGCAGATGTTTCAAAAGCTACCGCTGCATTGTTATCCATTTCGGTAGAGAGCTTGCAAAAGGTAAACGAAATTGCCGACAATGCTTTAGCGGCAGGCGGAAAAGAACCCGTTGAGCCAAAGGATCATGGTTTTATGCAGCAAAGGACAATAGAAGACTTTGACGGCCATATCTGGGAAATTTTTTACATGGATATGACTAAATTTCCGGTACAATAACCAAAACTTGTATAACAATGGCAAATCCAATTTATCCATGCTTGTGGTTCGATGGCAAAGCCCACGAAGCAGCAGAATATTATTGCTCTGTTTTCCCAAATTCCAAGATACTTTCACTAAACCCGATGGTTGCTATTTTTGAACTAAATGGTACCAAATTCATGGGTTTGAATGGTGGCCCGGAATTCAAATTCACGGAAGCAGTTTCGTTTGTTGTAAATTGTGAAACACAAGAGGAAATTGACATGTACTGGGACAAACTTACCCAAGGTGGACAAGAAGGCAAGTGTGGCTGGCTTGTTGACAAATTTGGTGTGTCGTGGCAAATAGTCCCTTCCATTTTGGGCAAACTCATGAACGATCCCGAAAAGGCACCAAGGGCAATGTACGCATTCATGCAAATGAAAAAATTTGATATCGAAAAATTATTGAATGCTTGATTCCATCTTGTATTACTAACCCAAAATCGAACCTAAAAAAAGGTAAAACAACAACTTCAAACCCAAAACAAAATGCCTCTCATTTATCCCATTAAAGGAATTGCCCCAACCATTGGGAAAAACACATTTATAGCCGAAAATGCTACCATTGTTGGCGATGTGGTTATGGGCGACAATTGCAGTGTGTGGTTTAATACTGTAATCCGTGGCGATGTACATTCCATCCGAATCGGCAACAATGTTAACATTCAGGACGGCGCCATTATCCATTGCACTTACCAAAAAGCACCTGTTTGTATTGGAAACAATGTTTCAATAGCCCATGCTGCCATTATCCATGGCTGCACCATACACGATAATGTTTTGGTTGGCATGGGAGCCATTGTAATGGATGGGGTGGTGGTCGAAAGCAATTCGATAATTGCCGCCGGGGCAGTGGTTTCCCAAAATACACTTGTTGAATCGGGGAGCGTTTATGCCGGTGTTCCCGCAGCCAAAATCAAATCGATAGACAAAACCTTACTCGAAGGCCAGGTAAACCGAATATCGAAAAGCTATACCATGTATGCCAGTTGGCACGATGATTCTATTGTTCCATTGGTTGAGGAAGGGAATGGTTGATGGGTTGATGGTTGATGGGTTGATGGGGGAAATAGAAAATAGGGAAATAGAAAGTAGTTATTGGGAAAATGGGAGATGAAAAAATAGAAAATAGTTAATTGGAAAATGGAAAATGGTAGTTGGGAAATGTTAAAACAGTCGTTCTTGTTTCAGCAATCTCTAAATGGCAAAATTTCAGTCAACTATTTTCCATTAACTATTTCCCAATAACTAAACCACAACAACTGCCACAATGTCGCACCCATTCCCTTGGCAGGGAATTTGTTAAATAAGCATCAATCTAAAAACAGAAACCATGTACATAGTAATCTTTATTGGTTTTATGATCATCAGTTTGATTGTGAGCCAGGTGTTAAAATCGAAATTCAAGAAATATTCTGCCATTCCCATTGGTAAAGGCTTTACGGGAAAAGAAATTGCCGAAAAGATGCTCCGCGACAATGGGATTATGGATGTTCAGGTAGTTTCGGTGCAGGGACAGCTTACCGACCATTATAACCCACAAACCAAAACCGTAAACCTAAGCCAGGATGTATATTACAAATCGAGCATTTCGGCTGCTGCCGTTGCCGCCCACGAATGTGGCCATGCCGTTCAGCACGAGGAAGCGTATGCTTTCCTAAAGTTGCGTACCGCAATGGTTCCAGCAGTTAGTTTTGCCTCCAACTGGATGCAATGGGTGCTGCTGGCCGGAATTTTACTCATAAACACTTTCCCCCAACTCTTGCTGGCTGGTATCATTTTATTTGCTGCCACAACCCTTTTCAGTTTTGTAACCCTGCCTGTTGAAATTGATGCCAGCCGTCGTGCCCTGCTTTGGCTCAACAACAGTGGTATAACAACTGCCGAAACCCATCCAAAAGCACAGGATGCACTTAAATGGGCCGCTTATACTTATGTTGTAGCTGCTTTGTCGTCGTTGGCCACACTTCTGTATTACGTAATGATTTTTATGGGCCGCAGGGATTAAATTCCCACACAAAATAACACAGCCGGATATCCTATAAGGATTCCGGCTTTTTTAATGATATTTTTTACTGCAAACAGCTCCCCTTTTTCCTTCTTGTTTCAAAACCCAGCAAATTTCATATTTACATACCTACAACCTACTTCTCAAACTCACAACCAATTACTCACTACTCAAACCATTCAAAAAAACACGCTCAAATCAACAACAAAATTAATTTCGACAATCTTTCAAATTATCCCATACTAAAAACTACTACTTTTGTTATCCATTTATTTATCCCCTTTACAGATGAGTCAGCAGGAAATAATCCGATTAACCGAAATTACCCGTACCTACAAAGTTGGAACCGAATTGGTAAGGGCTTTGCGGTCAGTTTCCCTTTCAATTTACAAGAACGAATTTGTAGCCTTAATGGGGCCATCAGGCTCAGGGAAATCTACTTTGATGAACCTGCTTGGCTGTCTCGATACGCCAACAAGCGGGCAATATATCCTTAACAACCAGGATGTAAGCAAGTTGAACGACAACGAACTTGCCCGCATCCGTAACAAGGAAATAGGTTTCGTGTTTCAAACATTCAACCTGTTGCCACGAAGCACAGCCCTTGACAATGTAATGCTACCACAAATTTACGCAGGGGTTTCGAAAACTGACCGGCTTAACCGCGCAAACGAAGTAATTGGGAGTGTGGGTCTTAGCGACAGGGCACATCACAAGCCTAACGAACTTTCGGGCGGACAACGACAACGAGTGGCTATTGCGCGGGCATTGGTAAACTCCCCTTCGATTATCCTTGCCGATGAACCAACAGGTAACCTAGATTCAACCACATCGTACGAAATCATGGGAGTGCTTGAGCAAATACACCGTGCCGGAAACACCATTATTCTGGTAACACACGAAGAAGACATTGCCCTCCATGCCCACCGCATTATCAGGCTTATGGACGGAAAAGTTTCAGCCGATTATTTAAATACAAATATTATTTCGTCGGCTCAGGCATTGAACAAATAGGGGTGGATGGTTTGTTATTAGGTGGGTCAAATTTTTGGAGGTTCTATTAGTTTATTGAATAATGGTCTGCTCCTTGTAAAAATAAGATTTTTTTATCCGCCATTTTTTCCCCAGAATTTTAGAGAATAAAATTTGGGGTTAATTGGAGCCTTTCCATAAAGTCAAGTTTTATTGTTATTTGCGATGACCGAATTACAATTGACAAATATAACTCACTGAAAAACAATCGTAATTCGTAATTCGTAATTCGTAATTTTTAGAGTGAACCAAGTTTAAAAACAGACTCTAATTAACTCCCCCACCCATGAAAAACGACTGGAAAATATACACCAAAACCGGCGATAAAGGCGAAACTTCCCTTATTGGCGGTACGCGCGTACCAAAATACCACGAGCGCATTGAAGCGTATGGAACATTGGATGAACTGAATTCATTTATAGGATACCTTCGCGATCAGGTTGAAGATAAGCACATTAGGGAAGTATTGCTAAAAGTTCAGGAAAACCTGTTCACTGCCGAATCGCTTCTGGCCACTGACCCGGATAAAGAAATCGCACGCAAATTGCCACAATTAAACGAACGCGATGTTGAAGTGCTTGAACTCGAAATTGATGCCATGAACCAGCACCTTCCAGCTCTGGGTTCGTTTGTTTTACCTGGTGGCCACCCTTTGGTTTCGCTCTGCCATATTTGCCGTACGGTTTGCCGCCGTGGCGAACGGATAATTATTCTATTGGCTGCCGATACAAAAGTGGACGGGATACTTATAAAATACATAAACCGCCTATCCGATTACCTTTTTGTACTGGCACGCGAACTTGCCTTTGCTAACAATGTAGCCGATTTGCCTTGGAAACCTGACGTTTCGGACCAATAAAAACCATTGGATTAGTTGCATTTAACCCGAATTTTTAGCTTAAAACCCTTGTAAAACCACTGCCTGCTAATAAGTTATTCACAAATTTACAACTGTTGTTGCTTTTGAACCCGAATAGATTATTTTTGCAAAAAATATAAACCCTAATTTTCGACAAATGTACTGGACGTTAGAATTAGCCTCAAAACTTGAGGATGCCCCCTGGCCGGCTACAAAAGAAGAACTTCTGGACTACTGTGTTCGCTCAGGAGCTCCAATGGAAGTGGTTGAAAACCTCCAGGAACTGGAAGACGAAGGCGAGATTTATGAAAGTATCGAAGATCTTTGGCCCGACTATCCGTCTAAAGAGGATTTCTTCTTTCACGAAGACGAATATTAACCTACAACAAACAGGGCACTGGCAAAACCGGTGCTTTTTTTATTAAGGGAATCCTTGATGTTGAGAATGCGAGGGGAGACAAGGAGAAAGGAGACAAGGAGAGGGACAATTTTCTGAAATAGACATAGAGAGGGGAGACAAGGAGAGAGGAGATTGCTTCCAATTCCCAATTCCCTTTCACCTTTAACTAATAACTGTCCTATCATGAAATAGGTTGACAAGAAGTTTAGTTCATAACTTTACAATTTGTCAAAAATGGGACAGAACAAAGTGCGACGCACCTTCAGTGAACCTTTCAAGCGGGAGAAGGTTAAAATGCTTGAAG
>CAJAXK010000025.1 GCA_903946925.1 uncultured Bacteroidales bacterium
ATCCGGAAGCCGACAAACTGTTAACAAGAAACTACCGCAAACCTTATGGGATGCCTAATCCAATTTAAATCGAACGATTTATCCTAAAAACTGAAAATTTAGTCGTGAACTAAGTAGTAATACTAATTCGTTCTACAATTGAGTGGCAATTCGCTAATTAGCGTTATAAAAAAAAGTACATGAATATGAATATAAGATTAGTCACACTGGCAGTCATAATCTCTTCTACAGTAGGATTTAGCAGTTGTCAGCAAAAGTTGGAACCGGAAAAAAATTCTGGTATTGAAGACCTTGCAAAATCATTCAAAACTCCACCCGACAGTGCAAAGACCTGGGTGAATATGTGGTGGTTCGACAAGGTTACCCCGGAAGATATTACGCTCCATCTGGTAGAATTAAAATCAAAAGGAATAGGCGGCGTTACATTAATCGACCTTGGTGGTATGCCTGATGCGAAATTCCTAAGCGATAACTGGAAGAAGTTATTCAGCCATTTATTGAGAGAGGCTGATCGCCTGGGTATAAAAGTTGGCTTGAATGTTTGTGAAGGTTGGCCGGCAGGTGGCACTTGGATAAGTCCCGAGAATTCAACATGGATGACAGTAAATTCAACGATTGAAATTAAAGGACCGCAGAAGTTTTCTGCTAAGCTTCCAGACCCGCATGGGAAGGGTCAGTTGTACAAGGATATCATGGTTCAAGCCTTTCCTGTGGCTTCAGAAACGGCCGAAAACAAGAAGTTAATCACATTAAATGGGAATATGGAACAACTGCCAGATTTGCTCGATGGAAACTACAATACAGGCTGGAAAACCAAAGAGATTGATTCTCCATGGATACAAATAGACTTTGGTTCTACAAAACTGGTAAACTGGATTTGGTTGGAAGTTGCTGGAACATCAGTATTGGAAGCCTCTGAAGATGGAAAAGTATTTACCAAAGTATGGAGCGGTTATGCTATACCTTGGCATAATGTTGTTTACGAGGCAGTGCCAGCAACTAAAGCTCGTTACTTCAGGATAAAAGTCCCGCAAAAATCATTTGTGCGCGATTTTTCTATTGGTACCAAAGAGGAAGTGGTGAGGTTTGCAGAAATAGCCTCAAAACGCGGTTTGGGAAACCCGTTGGGAGTTGTGGGAACAGCCCAGAGCGACCAGATGGCTTTTGTAAAACAGGATTTATATTCACTGCCCAATGACAAGCCGCTTAATTTTCAGGAATCCATCAACCTGACCACTAAATGTGGCCCGGATGGTACGCTAACCTGGGATGTTCCTGAAGGAACCTGGAAAATAGTACGGTTAGGACAGACGACAACGGGGATACCTTGTTTTGTCGGTCTGCTTACCGATTATATGAGTAAGTCTGCTACAGTTCAGAACTTCGATGTGCTAAAAACGCTCATTGAATCTGCCGGACCGCTGGCAGGTAAAACTTTTAAATACCTCGTCGAAGACAATGTTGAAATTAAGGGGATCTATTCGTGGACACCTGAGATGCTGCAAGAATTCAGAAAACGACGTGGATATGATGCCACACCTTATCTTGCCGCGATGGCCGGTGAAATCGTTGGAAGCGTGGAAATAACCGACCGGTTCCTGGCAGACGTACGCCGCACAATCGCTGATTGTGTAGCCGATAACCACTATGACCATTGGGCTACTCTTTCGCATACTAAAGGTATTAAAGTCAGGGCTGAAGCTGGTGGACAGCATCATCCACGGCTCATGTGTAATGACGGATTATTGAATCAGAGTAAGATGGATATTCCGGTAGCTGAATTCTGGGCAAATAA
>CAJAXK010000026.1 GCA_903946925.1 uncultured Bacteroidales bacterium
GATGGGATAATTTTATTGAAAAATGCAAACAATACCTTGCCATTGAACAAATCCATAAAAAGGATTGCAGCTTTCGGCAATGCAAGTTACGACACTTTCAGCGGTGGTACCGGCAGCGGCGATGTTAACGAGGCTTACACGGTTTCGATTAGCAAAGGATTAGGCAATGCCGGTTTTGATGTACAGAAAACGATGAAACTTCAATACGAAGATTTTATTAAAGAAGGCAAGGATAAACAAGTAAAGCCAACTGATCCTACACTGGCATTGCTCAGCCCTAATAAACCCATAGCCGAAATGGGCGTCGAACCACTTTCGGCCAAACTGCTTGCCCAAGAGTGCGATGCAGCAATAATTACCATAGGCCGCAATGCAGGCGAAGGCTCCGACCGTAAGAACATTGAAGGCGATTTCTTGCTCTCAAAAACTGAAATGGCAATGGTTGAAAGGGTAACATCGGCATTTCATGCAAATGGCAAAAAAGTTGTGGTTATCTTAAACATTGGTGGGGTTATAGAAACAGCATCGTGGCGCAATATGCCCGACGCCATTCTGCTTGCATGGCAAGGCGGACAGGAAACCGGAAATTCAATTGCCGACATACTTACTGGCAAAGTGAACCCTTCGGGAAAACTAACATCAACATTCCCGATGAAATATAGCGATGTGCCTTCAGCAAAAAACTTTCCTGCCAAGGTAAAAGCTACCGGGCAACCGCAACGCACTATTTCCGAGGACGATTGGGTTTCTATGTTCCTGTATCCTGTACCTGCCGAAATTACTTATGAGGAAGGCATTTATGTTGGTTACAGGTATTACAACACTTTTGATGTGAAACCTGCTTACGAATTTGGTTTCGGATTGAGTTACACAAAGTTCGAGTACACCAATCTGAAGATCGGTTTGCCCGAATTTAAAACAAAGCAAACTGTTACTTTTACGGTAAAAAACACGGGAAATGTTGCTGGCCGCGAGGTGGTGCAGCTTTATGTTGGTGCCCCGGCAGGGAAATTGGATAAACCCAAGTCAGAACTTAAAGGTTTTGCCAAAACAAAATTGCTTCAACCCGGCGAATCGCAGACCATAACTTTAACATTGATTGCACGCGATCTTTCCTCTTTCAATACTTTATCCTCGTCGTGGATTGCCGATGCAGGAAAATACCAGATTATGATCGGAGCATCATCTATTGAAACTAAGCTAACAGGCACTTTCAACCTGAAAAAGGCGATTGTTTCGGAAAAAGTGAACCCTGTGCTTGCCCCTGAAAAAGAAATCAAAGAACTGGTGCGTAAATAGTTGTCGGGAACAAAAAGTAGTAAGTATCCGTAGGATGTTGGTTTTAAGAGATCGAATAATGAGTTCACTCTGATAACCCTAAAAAAAAGAAAACCACGGAGACACAGAGGACACAGAGATACACAGAGGATTGTTAGTCAGCACTATAGACTTAGTTATACTTAGAGGATTTAGTGCCACATCGGCAAGCTCAGTGTATCACTTTGTGGCAAAAAAAAGACTTTTCGGAGTGGACTCAAAGAATTAAAATGAATTATTGTAAAAGGGTTGTAGCAAGCCTTTTGCATTTGAAATGAACCTTAAATAAACCAAATTATGAATAAATCTACTTTTCTTTTTCTTTTTCTGACGGTATTTGCCCTCGGAAAAACAACCTTAAAGGCACAAGCCCCGGCCCAATGCCAGGATGTTATGTTGCAGGCCTTTTATTGGGATTCCTATTCCGATAGCAAATGGACAACACTAAGCTCCAAAGCCAGCGAAATTGGTTCCAACTTCAGCCTGGTTTGGCTGCCGCCAAGTGGCAACGCCCAAAGTTCCAACAATATGGGATATGCCCCTGTTTGGTGGTTCGACCAAAACAGTGCTTTCGGCACACAACCCGAATTGATTTCCCTTGTTTCGGCTTTAACTGCCAACGGGGCAAAATCTATTGCCGATGTGGTTGTTAACCACCGCAGCGGCCAATCGAACTGGACAAACTTCCCGACCGAAGTGTATAATGGCGTTACCTATAGCATGGGTCCGGCCCAGATTTGCAATACCGACGAGGTGAAAAACCAACCCGGACAAGCCACGCCAACAGGTGCGCCCGATACCGGCGATGATTTTAACGGTTCCCGCGACCTAGACCACCTTAGCACAATAGTAAGGGATAATATTAAAGGGTATATGCAGTTCCTTAAAAACGAGATTGGGTATTCCGGCTGGCGTTACGATATGACCAAAGGTTACAGCGCATCGTTTGTAAACGAATACAATGTTGCCGCTGGCGAGTATTTTTCGGTAGGCGAATATTTTGACGGGAGTTATGATTTATGCAAAGCTTGGATAAATGGTTGCAGCAATAATTCCACAACTTTCGACTTCCCTTTGAAATTCCAATTAAACCAAGCCATGTGGAACGGAGGAATGGATTTGACCAAATTGGTATGGCTTGCTAACGGAACAACCCAGCAGCCAGCAGGTTTAATCCACCATCCCGACACAAAAAAGCATTCGGTTACTTTTGTTGATAACCACGACACCTATGTTACCGGAAATGCAAACAGGTTTAGCGGAAATGTGCTGGCTGCTTATGCCTTCCTGATGGGTTCGCCGGGAGTTCCCTGTGTATTGCTCGACCATTGGAACAATAACAAAGCCGCTATCTCGGCTATGATTGCCGCACGTCGGGCTGTAAAAGTACATAGCGAAAGTGCCGTAACCGTTAACCAGTCGGCAGCCAATATTTATGTAGCTACCATTACGGGGCTTAACGGTACATTGATCGTGAAGGTTGGCAGTGGAAATTACTCTGCACCATCAGATTATACCCTGGCTACTTCCGGAACCGACTATGCCATTTGGACAAAGATTATCAACCCTGTGGCTCCATCCATTACGGTAAGCCCTTCGGGAGGGACATATTATGCGGCACAAACCGTAACTTTAACCACCAGCGCAGGTGCATCGGTATATTATACCACAAACAATACCGCACCTACCAATACATCCAATTTATATTCACAGCCTCTCAATATTTCGGCAAACACAACTTTGCGTGTTATTGCTTATAACCCATCAACGCAATTATATTCAAACGAATCAACGCAAAACTATATAATCAACACCCTTCCAACATCAATAAAAGTCCGCTTTAAAGTGCCGACTGGCTGGACAGCATGTAAAGTTTATAGTTGGGTTGGAAGCACTCCAATAACAGGTGCCTGGCCAGGAACATCCATGACTTTGGAAAGCGATGGATACTATTCCTATACAATTTCCGGGTTCACAACAGTGCCAATTGGTGTAGTTTTTAACAATGGGGTTGGCACTTCGCCCGCGCAAACTGTTGATTTGAGCGCAACCGCCAATACCTGCTGGGATGCTGGTGCACTTTCGAATGGAAAATATTTAGCAACCGTGGTTATATGCCCGCCAACTTCTGTTGATGAGGCTATTACTGACGAAAGTTGGCGGTTTTATCCAAACCCAACACACGACAAAGTTTTTGTTACTGTACCCAATGGCGTGAAAGAAATTACAGTTTTCTCGGCTATGGGCAGCCAATTGTTTGTAAAACCAATATCGGCACCAACTTCTTCCTACATGATTGATTTGTCGTCCTATCCTTCTGGATTGTACTACATTACGCTTTCCAGCAACAATGGCAAGCGGCTATCAAAAGCAGTGATGAAATATTAAGGAAAAGGCAGCCTTTCGGCTGCCTTTTTTAATGCTTAATGCTTTGTAATTTTGGTAGGCTTATCATTGATTGGAATTTGATTTTATACATGTGTCCAACCACACCAAGGATGATGAAGCCTTGTGTAGGCGTTTGGAGTTAAATTCTCGCCAAATATATGCCTAACAGTATGTTGCTTCTTTAATTGGAGCGATCCTTTTGATCCGCTTTTTCTGTTGTTCCTTGCGCATTTTGATGTAAGCACTTAATTCCTTGCGCTCTTGGTCGGTCCACGGCTTATCAATAACTATGAAATCAACATTTTTCGGTTCTCTGATTAGTCCCATGGCTATTTGTTAAAGTATTGAGTTTTTAATTAGGAAAATCTCTGTGTCGAAAACATCACCTGAAACTGTATTCTCAATCGAATTGGTCAATTTGTCAATCTCGATGTCAACTAATATTTTGTCAACTGTTTTCACTTAATAAAGGCACAAAACATCTATCAAAAAGTAGTGTTGTCAAAGATGGAAATATCGGCTAATTCTTATTTTGAGGTGCTATTTAACAAACATTTGCTACAAGATTTATTTTTTCTTGTCCTTTTGTCTTGACACAAAAGAACGAAAAAGTCAAGGCTTTATAGAAATTTTACACATCTGTACACCTTGGTAAAC
>CAJAXK010000027.1 GCA_903946925.1 uncultured Bacteroidales bacterium
ATTATTAGTTATCGCTATTAACTTTGCTACACAAAAAGAAGTAGACCTGTGTATGGAACATATCCAGGTAAGACATAGACAGAGGCAGACTGATATTGACCGGCATTACAAGTGAAATCTATTTTAGTAAAGTAGAAATAAGTACAGATTTATAAGTCTATATAAGCTCCTGTAAAGGAGCTTTTTTAATTTTACCTATTCTTTTTTACGGAATGCAAAAACAGAAATTATAATAACCAAAAGGAATAAAAGAAATGCGGTCATCCAATCTGAAACATTGGATTTGTCTTTAATATCAATATTTTTGGCATTAGGATTTGAAGTGTTTGCAGTTGAATCTGAACCATAGAGTGTTGCATACGTTTGTGCAAAATAATCTTGTAAACTATCAGCCGTTTTTAGTTCGTGGAGAACCGCGTATGCATAGGATAAATTTCTATAATTTTCAAGTTTTTCAAAAGGAGCATTTATCTCAACAGTTATTTCTAAACTTTTGGACAAATAGCCTAATGCTTTATCTAATTCATTTAGTTCTATTAAGTTTCTCCCTAAAGAGGTTAGTACTTTGGCTTCTTGTCTTCTATTTTCAACTTCTTCGTATTTTTTCAAAACTTTTAAAAGAATTTCATTTGATTTCGCAAAATCCTTTTTTGATGAATAGATTTCCGACATAATCCAAAGAGTATTATACGTTTCATATCCATTAGGGTCACCATCAGCATTTTCAAGTACTTGGTTTAGGATTTTCAAAGCTTTGTCGGGATCGCCTTTATGCCAGTAAACATATCCCAAATTGCTTAATGCGTTATTTTCCGTATAATTATTGTTCACCTTTTTAGCAATTCTTATTCCTTCTTCTAAATCACGAATTGCCAAATCAACCTGATCAATATTGTCATAAATACAAGCCCTATTTATCAGAGTTCGCATAATACCTTCTGTATGTGAAAGCTTTTTGTAAACTAAAAGAATCTCATTAGAAATTAGTAGAGCTTTTTTTGTATTTCCTTGATAAACAAAAATGTCCACTAAATTCTCCTTTGTTGTGTTCATTCCTATTTCATCTCCAAGTGAACGATCTATTGCCATTGCTTGCTGATAAAACTTTACAGCTTCATCATATTGGCCTGTTTCTTGAAAAATTAGTCCTAAATTGTTATAGCAAGCTGACCGGCCTTTGCCATCGCCAATTTTTGTATATGCTTCAAGTGCCTGTTTATAGCAAAGCATTGCAGAATCGTTGCCTCCTGTTACAAACCAGTAGGTCCCCTCATTCTTCTTCGCCAATGCCTGCCCCGGTAAATACTTGTTCTCAACTGCAAGTTTAAATGCTTGTTTGGCATACTCCATTGATTTTTCCCTATCGGTTTTTCGGTAAACAGCCGAAATTTCGTTTAACAAATCAACCTTTTCGTTTCCTTTCGACTTCTGCATTTTTTGGACCAAAGCCAATGCCTCATCTTGCGCAAGCAGCAGGATGGGGTTGAGCAGGATCAGTAGAAGCAAGATGGTTTTCAAAAAAGGCATTTTTTATTCCGGTTTTATTCTATTACAAGGTAGTTTTTTATTTTGGCAAACAATTCTTCGTGAATGAGTGATATTTCCTTTATTTGTTGCATCGAAGTGAATTTACCTAATATAATTCGCTGATCAACAATGGCTTTGGCTGTGTAGTAGTCTAAATAAGGGTGCTTTTTCAATTCGTCGGTGCGTACTTTGTTCACATTTATTTTTGTCAAACCTGTTGCGCCAACCTCGCAATAATCGGAAATTTTATCAAGCCGGTCCTGATCAAAGCCATATACTTCGAGCAGTTGCGATTTGCTATAAAACCCACCTAATAAATTCCGGTATTTTATAATTCGTTTTGCATACGAAGGGCCTATTCCATACAAGGTTAGCAACCCAACAGAGTCGGTTGTATTCAGGTCTATTAGTACCCTTTTCTTTATTTCCTTGGTTTCAAACTTCCTTTCGGCATATTCGTTTTTTTGTTCTGGGATCGAAATGTAAGGTTCCAAAATTTCGTATTCGGAAGGCGAAATACAAAACATACGTTTAAAATCCTCCTTTTTAGTGAACTTTCCGCCTTTTGCCTCATAGTTTTTGATAACTTTTATTTGCCAGTCCTTAAGCCCCATTTTGCTCCATTGTTCCGATGGCAACAAATTGGGGTTGAAAATAAATGGGGTAATTTTGTTTTGTGCTACCGAACGGTCCATTTGTTGGAAATCGAGCCTCCTTGCCTCATCAACTGAATCGTTGGCATTTTTCAGGCTGTTTTCGAACAATTCAATTTCCTTTGCAAATTGTAAAAATTCGGCATCGTTGTCCTTAAAAGCTACTTTATTAAAATAAGGGTATGCCAATACTGCGATAATTATTGCAATAACTACCACAATACCAATGCGTTCCCCCTTATTAAAATTGAAGTAATTTTTTACGTCGTCGAACATCTAAACCCAAGGTTAGCGATATTGTTTTACAATAATCCAGTTACAAGGTTTTATTTTAGACTGTGTATAACTATTATTCTTTCAGCCCCCATTTTTGCCAAATATAATAAACTGGCACTCCGCTGAGCACAATCATCAATCCGGGCCAAGTAAATGCCGGTTTGTAAATTAGCAGAACAAACATAACCAAGGAAGCTGAAGCCATATAGAGCAAAGGAATAATAGGATAACCAAAGGTTTTATATGGGCGTTCGGTGTTTGGCCGTTTTTTTCGCAGCACAAAAATACCGGCTATAGTCAGCACATAGAAAATAAGCACTGCAAAAACCACATAATCGAGCAAGTCGGAATAGGATCCCGATAAACAAAGCATTGATGCCCAGATGGCCTGCACCTTTAAACCGGCTGCTGGCACCGAATATTTATTAAGCTTTCCCGCACTTTTAAAAAACAGCTTATCTTTTGCCATTGCATAATAAACCCTGGCACCCGATAGGATTAGGCCATTGTTGCAACCAAATGTTGAAATAACAACAAAAGCGGCCATCAGTAAAGCTGCAATTGAACCAAACAACCCGAACATGGAAGCCGAGCCTAAACGGTCGTTGACTGCATATTGTATCCCTCTTTCAAAAACACTGACCCCTTCGGACGATCCGCGGAGTGGAAGTGCATTGAGGTAAACAAAATTGGCTAAAATATAAAGTATTGTAACAAGGGTTACACCAGTTACAAGGCTCAATGGAATGTTCCGTTTTGGGTTTTTAACCTCGCCGGCTGCAAAAGTAATGTTGTTCCAAGCATCGGACGAAAACAGCGAGCCAACCATTGCCACGCCAATTGCTGCAATCAAAGCCCAGCCGCTCAAGGCAGTGCCATCTAGTGCAATTGGTTCCCAGAAATAACTTTTGTTTACGGCTAAGGCATCGGCATTTCCTGCAAAGAAAAGTCCAAGCACAATAAACCCAATAAGTAAGGCAACTTTTAAAAAGGTAAACACATTTTGGACCCATTTCCCATTCCTGATGCCCAGTAGGTTGTTGAATGTGAGCAAAAGTATCATGGAAATGGCAAGCAGGTGAACCGAATTTATTTTAACAAAACCTAGGTTAAGCAAGATGTTGCTTTCGGAAAACCACGGTATAAGTACACCCGCGAATTTGGCAAACGCCATGGCAACGGCAGCAATTGTGCCGGTTTGAATAACCGTGAAGAAAGTCCATCCATACAAAAATCCTGCAAATGGGTTAAACGCTTCGCGCAAATACACATATTGCCCGCCGGCCTGAGGCATCATCGAAGCCAGTTCGCCATAACTGAGCGCTGCAAAAATGGTCATCAACCCAGTAACCACCCATACCACAAGCAGCCAGCCGGGTGAACCAACATTTCGTGCAATATCGGCACTTACTATAAAAATGCCCGAACCTATCATTGAGCCGGCAACCAAAGCCGTGGAATCAATGAAACCTAAGCTTTTTTTGAAATCTGATTTTTCTGCTTCCATGATGATTAATCTTCTGTATCGGTGTATGAATCTGGCTCGCCTTTGGGTTTGGTAAGCAAAACCCTGATAAAAAAGTAAAGTGTAAGACCTGTAATGATAACTTCGGCTGTTACCATAAATATAAGTGCCTGTGTTTCCATAATATTTTTTTTTATTCCTTGAATGTTGTGAGTTATAAATACTAAATCCGGTTTTCCCGAACCCTTTTTCTGTAGGCGTAATACACAGTGAATCCGATGAGCGCAAAAATCAACGTAAGCAGGAAACGTGAAATATCGAGATAAAACAATTTGTTTATTTTACCACCTGTGTATAAAATATCGCCTGTTTTTACTGGATCGCCAATTTTAACGGTAAGCTGGTTTTTGGCTTTGTATTCAAATGAAGTTGAGGTTTTAACTGCATTTGTAGTGTCGGTTACCCTGATGTAGTTCCTGTCCCTTAGCACATAAACTGAATCAACAACACCAGTTTTTTCAGAATAAAAGGCATCGCTGAAATAGCTCTTGTTTGGGCCGATATTATTGTGCAGCATTTGCCCAAGGATACTTTCGCTATGTAAATCCCATCCCCGGAAACTTATTTTGCTCCAATCGTCGTTAACCGGACGTACAGCGGAACCAAAAAATACCGCGATCAGCATTATTGGGGTAACAAATTTAAGTATAAACTTATAGATGCCGGGAATTTTAATATCGGCTCCGGCGGTAAGTTCGGCCCAGCCTTTTTTTATCCCAAACACCCACGAAAACAGTATTATTTCGAGCATGGCAAAAACCACCAGCGAAACCGTTCCTGCCCAGTAATCGTACTCGTCGAACACTCCTTCCTGGAAGAAAAAAACCGTTGGCAGCCCAAGCACAAGCACTGCAACGCCAAATGCTACCGCTGATGAACCCCTGCGCCATTTGAATTCGTCCATAAGGAACGACATACACGGGGTTCCCATCGCCAATGAACTTGTGATACCGGCAAAAAACAAAAGGCCAAAAAAGGAAACACCAGCAAGTACCGAAAGTATTGCACCCCATTGCTCGAAAAGGAATGGCATCACCCGGAAACCAAGTCCAAGTCCCCCAAGCTGGGTAAGTTCCATCACTTTATCAAGCCCAAAATAGCCAATTGAAATCGGGATAATTATTGCACTTCCCAACACCACTTCCACAAATTCGTTCATCCATCCGGCTGACATGGAATTTAGCACTATATCATCCTTTTTCTTCACATAAGATGCGTAACATTGAACTGAGCCTTGGCCTAACGAAAGGGTGAAAAATATTTGTCCTGCTGCAGCCAACCACACTTTAGGGTTTAGCAGCGAATCGTATTGAGGTGTCCACAAAAAGTTTAAGCCTACAACCCCGTCAAACAAAGCACCTTCGTGCCCTGCCTTTAAAGTTATGCCGCGTATTGCCAGGAATATGCCAAAAAGTATAAGCAATGGCATCATTATTTTTGCAGCTTTTTCAACTCCCCCACTCAAGCCTTTGCTGAGTATCCAAACATTTAAAGCCAGGCAAAAGACATAAAAAACCACAGCCTCGTAAGGGATTCCGGTGGTAGTGGTCGAAATATCAAGGTAATTTGTAAAAAAATCAGCTACTCCATGTTGGGTCATGCCGTTAAATGTGCCTATGGCCGAATGCATGGTGTACGAAAGTGTCCAACTTTCTATATAACAATAATATGCAGCTATTGAAAGGTTTGAAAAAATACCAAAAACACCTATATATTTCCATATCCACTTTTGGTTCATTTTATGAAAAGCAAATGGGGTGGTATGATGGCCAAATTGCCCGCCAAACCTTCCGGTAGTCCATTCTACAAACAAAAGCGGTATTCCCATCAACAGGAAGCAGACCAAATAAGGGATGATAAATGCACCGCCACCATTTTGTACTGCCTGCATGGGGAAACGCAAAAAATTCCCAAGCCCGACCGCATTGCCAGCCATTGCCAGGATTAGCCCTACCCTGGAACCCCAGGCTTCGTTGTTTGTTGCCATATTTATTGGTTTATTGGTTGATAGGTTGATGGGTTTGTTGGGTATTGGTTGATGGGTTAATTGGTTGATGGGTTGATTGGTTGAGATGTTGATGGGTTTATTGGTTGATGGGTTGAGAGGCTGATTGGTTGATGGGTTTATTGGTTATTGGCAATCCGAAATCCGCAATCCCCAATCCGCAATCCGCAATCCGAAATAATTACCCTTTTCATTTCTCACCGATTTTTAGCAGTTGGTTTCCTATTTGGCATTCGAGGCATTTTTTTCTGTCGCAATAATTTGATTTAAGTTCAAGAAGTGCTTGGGTGTTGGCCGCAGTAGAGACATCCAAGCCCAGATTGCCCCATTTCCTAATAATCGAATTGTCTTCCCCTTTAAGCTGCATCAAAATATCTACTGCTCTTTCGGTTAACTTATTGTCGCTTTTGCGGCGGCCATAAACCAATAGGATTGGGGCTACCAAATTGATAATCAACAAATCAATAGATTGTACACCTAAGGTTTTCTTTTTCGGGGAGGAGGATTTGTCAAAAACATAATGTGTGTCCCAGTAGGCAGAAGCACGCGAACTAAAAAGGTTGCAATAGGTTTTTACATCATCCGAATCGAAAAGTTGGCTAATTATTGATGAGGATTGGTGTATGATGGCCGCAAACTGGGCTAATCGCAGAGTAGGGAAATTGCCGGGGTGCAAGCGCATAAACCGCCAAAGGTGGGCATCAATAGGGGTGAGGTCAAATTTTGTTTTTAGGAATTCATATTCCTTTTTTAATTTTGAAGGGTAATCATCCAAAAATGGATTCTCAAGCAATCCAGCTTGTCCGAAAACCATTGCTTCGATTTGGAACAGATCGTTGGCATGTTTTGCCAAAAACTGGTAAGGCAGGGATTGGGCCAGCAACCCGAAAGCCTGGTTGTTGAGTTTAAACCCCATATTCTGGGCAAGGAGCTGATAAAAGGTATTGGCCCAATCGTTGTTGCTTATAGAAAGGATATGCTCCACTTGTAAGGCTTTACGTTCCAGCCTTTCAATTAATACCCTATCAATCCATAAATTCAGTGTAAAAGCATCAACCGTGTTAATCATTGATTCACAGGGAATCCATTGTTGGGATTCCATAAAATGAAGGTAATTCTTCCAGGAGTTCCTGTTATACAGCCCGTCAAGTTCTAAGGTAGGGATTAAAGAGCCATCCTTTCGATGGACTTGATCATCTTGACGCCAAACTACATGCAGGATTACATTGTCGTAACTCAAATCATGTTGATGTTTATGCCTGTTCCAGTCGGAGGAAAGTATGTGGATTTCGATGTTCCCGGCCCAAATGGTTTCGCCTATCCTTATTTTGGCATTAAAGAAATCAGGGCCTGAATCACGGTTGTGGGTTCCGGGATGCAAAACCTCGACTTGTTCGCCAGAAGCAAGAAACAAATCAGGTTTATAAAGACGGTACTGCCATATATAGTGCAGGAATTCCTCAGTCATGGAACAAATATAAGGGAAAAATAAAATATGAAGCTGATTTTTATTTGTATGATTTGAAAAATTAATCGAACTATTGGATAATGAGTCCGCTCCGAAAAGTCTTTTTTAGCCACAAAGGCACAAAGCCTCTAAGTTTCACTAAGTTTATAGCACAGAATTACAATGCTTTGTGAACCTTTGTGTCATAGAGCTGCTTCGGCAGGCTCAGCACACCGCTTTGTGGCGTTTCTTCATTTTTAGGTTATCGGAGTGGACTCAATATTGAATAATTGCTAAAATTTTAAAACTGAAAACAATAAACAGTAGCAGAAAACCCAACTGTTTTCAGAAAATGATAACCTGAAAGTTGATGAAACATGTAAAAAAATGAATTTGACAGAGCAATATTTGCAAAAAATAGTTTGAATACAATTTTAATAAACTGACTGTGTTAGATTTACATTTATTTTGATAGAATTGTATGTTATATTATTGTTAATCTCTCAATTAGTAGTTATCTTTGCACCTAATAGTTCAACATTAAGTACATTATTACCAAATGGAAGATTTGAGCGACCTTGTAAAAGGGTTAAATATTAAAAGCAGGCAACTTGCCCTCAGGCACAAAATTCTAAAGACTGATTTTGAAAAACTTCAAAAAAAACAAACAGAAACCGAAATTAGCCTACAACAACAAAAGCAAACCATACTTGAATTAGAAAAACAAATACAAATACTAACAATAGCAAAATCAATCCCAACCGGCAAGGAAACATCCATAGCCAAAAAGAAGATAAACGAATTACTGCGGGAACTTGATACATGCATTGATCTTTTGAACAATAAAACAATATAACAGCAAATGGCAGACGAATTGCCCATCACCATTACAATAGCAGGAAGGCCCTACAAGCTGACCATCAACCGTAGTGAAGAGGAAACTATTCGTAAAGCTGCAAAACTTATTGAAGGACAAATCAGCCATTATGCAGGAAATTACAAGTATAGCGACAAACAGGATTTATTGGCAATGGTAGCTTTGCATTTTACCACAACTGCCATGTATGCTCAAAATGAATCATCTTTTATAGCAAACAATTTGTCGCCTTACCTAAATGATATTGACAGCGTTTTGACTGAAGCTTTAAAAGACTGATGATCACGTTCTTTGAAAATACACACGATTAAACCCGCGTTAATTCTATCCGTTTGGAAACTCAACATATTTACAATCGGGCGAAGCTAGTGAAATAACAGGACAGGCCTTACCTTTTGCTTTAGGGCAAAAGGATCCCTCGAGGGGGACGTTGGAAGCCCGACGATTTCAGGCAGCCTAATCTTGTCGTTTTGGGGTTTCCCGAAATGCATGAATTAATAGCGGGTTTTTCTTTTATCTTCTGGCCATTCCTTTTCCGGTTATATGTTTAACCCTTATAACCACAACCAAATGGGCAATACTATTATAGCTGTTATAGCAGCTATTTTCGGGATAGGTGCAGGGCTCGCCCTGGCAACTACCCTACTGCGTAAGTCGATCGAAAAAAAGAGCATTTACTTACTGCAAGACGCTGAAGAGAAAGCGGAAATGATCAAAAAAGAGAAAATGCTTCAGGCTAAGGAGAAATTCCTCCAGCTTAAAGCCGATCACGAAAACATGACTCAGGAAAAAAACAACCTGATTGCAAAAAACGAAAACCGCCAAAAGCAACGCGAACAACAACTTAACCAAAGGCACGAAGAAATCCAGAAACGGAACGAAGAATTACAAAAACGTTCGAAAGAAGTAGCTGAATCAAAAGATGGCCTCGAACAACAAAAGGCCTCCCTCGATCAGCAAAAGGAAGTCATAAACCGTAAGCAGCAGGAAATTGACAAGGCTCACAAACAATATATTGAGCAGTTAGAAATTATTTCCGGGCTTACAGCCGACGAGGCCAAGAACCAACTTATCGAAAACCTGAAAGATGAGGCTCGCACACAAGCCATGAGCCACATCAACGAAATAATTGATGAGGCAAAACTTAAAGCCAATAACGAAGCCAAAAAAATTATTGTCGAAACAATCCAACGTACTGCTGCAGAGCAGACTATAGAAAATACGGTTTCGGTTTTCAATATCGAAAGTGAAGAAATAAAAGGCCGTATCATTGGCCGCGAAGGACGTAACATACGCGCCCTCGAAGCGTTGACCGGTATAGAAATCATTATTGACGATTCGCCGGATGCCATTATACTTTCTGGTTTTGACCCGGTAAGGCGCGAAATTGCCCGCCTTTCGTTGCATAAATTAGTTACCGATGGCCGCATACACCCTGCCCGCATCGAAGAGGTTGTAGCTAAAACCAAAAAACAAGTAGAGCAGGAAATTATTGAAGCCGGTAAGCGCACAACTATTGATTTGGGGATTCATGGGCTTCACCCTGAGTTGATCAGGTTAATTGGCCGTATGAAATACCGCTCCTCCTACGGGCAAAATTTATTGCAACATTCGCGCGAAGTGGCCAACCTTTGTGCAACCATGGCTGCTGAGCTTGGGCTTAATGTTAAAAAGGCCAAACGTGCCGGACTGCTGCACGATATTGGAAAAGTTGCCGAAAACGATGCCGAATTGCCACACGCAATACTCGGTATGAAGATAGCCAAGGAATTTAAGGAACAACCAGATATTTGCAACGCTATTGGTGCCCACCACGATGAAATTGAGATGGAAACACTTATTGCACCTATAGTGCAGGTGTGCGATGCCATTTCAGGTGCTCGTCCTGGCGCTCGCCGCGAAGTGGTTGAAGCTTACATTCAGCGGTTGAACAAACTTGAAGAAATCGCCTTATCATATCCTGGTGTTGTGAAAACGTATGCCATTCAGGCTGGCCGCGAATTGCGCGTAATTGTAGGGGCCGATAAGGTTTCTGACGAGGAATCGAACCAGATTGCATTCGACCTGTCGCGAAAGATCCAAGAGGAGATGACTTACCCCGGACAAATAAAAATTACGGTAATCCGCGAAACAAGGGCTATCAGCTTTGCAAAATAAAAACTTGTTAAATTAACTAAAGGAGTCCTTGTTGCAAGGACTCCTTTTTTATTTTTTTGAAAACATCATTCAAAAAAAATTAATAATGATAAATACATGGAAAACAATCAAATAGGCTTATTTAAAAAACTACTTCCGGGATTGTTGCCTATTTTGGTATTTATCCTTGTTGACCAATTTTGGTCTACAGAAGCGGGGCTTGTGGTTGCTTTGGTATTTGGTATTTGCCAATTGGGGTATGTTTTTATCCGCGAAAAACGGCTTGATCGTTTTGTGCTTTTCGACACAGCCTTATTGCTCGCCTTGGGTGGGATTTCCATTGCTTTGAAAGACGAAATATTTTTCAAACTTAAACCTGCGTTTATCAACTTGATATTTTGTGCCATACTTGGCTATTCGGCATTCAGCAGTAAAAACCTGCTTATGATTTACTCCCAGCGTTACATGGGCGACATAAAGATGCCCGAAGGTGCCGAAAAAGCCATGCAGAAAACAATGCAGTTCCTGTTTTGGATGATGTTTATTTACACTCTACTGATTGTTTACTCGGCTTTATTCATGAGTAAGGAAGCCTGGGCCTTTATCAGCGGGGCATTGTTGTATATTTTGTTTGGGGTATATTTTGCCTGGCAATATTTATATAACCGATACAGGACTAAACAATTAAGTAAAGAGGAATGGCTTCCAATTGTTGACGAAAAAGGCAATGTTACAGGCCGCGCCACACGAAAATCCGTCCATAGCGGTCCGGGCAAGTTGCATCCGGTGGTTCATTTACATATTTTAAACAGCAAGGGCGAAATATATCTTCAAAAAAGGTCGATGCTTAAAGATACGCAACCCGGCAAATGGGACACATCCGTTGGTGGCCATGTTGATTTGGGCGAAACCATTGAGCAAGCTTTGTTGCGCGAAACAAAAGAGGAACTAAATATTACGGGCATCAATCCCATACCCCTCGCACAATATAAATGGGAATCGGAAATTGAATCGGAACTTGTTTTTAGTTTTAGGGCCTTATATAATGCCACTCCTGTTTTTAACAAAAAGGAAATTGATGATGGCCGTTTCTGGAATTTTAACGAAATAAATGAGAATTTAGGAAAAGGGATATTTACCCCCAATTTTGAGAATGAAGTGCCTATTTTGTTGAAAATATTGGGTAAAGGGAATCCTCGAATTTGATTATCCTGGTTGTTATCCTACAGCTTTTCTTCAGGAATATCTACTTTTTTATGTTTAGTGCCAGTTTGTTTATTGTTTTTCACCGAAAACCGTGGCATTTTCAAAATTTTGTTATTTATCAGGTATTGTATAACCTTTTTCTCGATCCAATGATGGAATGGAAGCAGAAAAGCTATCAAGCCGATTTTAATAAGCAGTATTTTCCATGGTTCGTTGTTGGTGATATGATAGATTTTATGATCGGCAATCATAATAATAAATTCGAAGAATAGGATAAAAGAGAAAAAACCAAGCACTTTTATCAGCCCTGAAGGCACAGTAAGGCTTCCAAGCATTATTAGCAGTATAAACATGGCTATTATAATAATTGTGATAGCCATATACTGTATGTTGTGCCTGCGGTCTGTCTCTATTCGTTCGTTTTCCGAGGCTTGTTCGCGCTGTTTGGTTTCGTGATCAATTTCGAGCATCAGCAACTGATCATTTTGGCTTAGATAATTTATACTGTCGGTTAACGACCTGTTTAATTCAGAATACGTATAGGCATTTTTATAACTCCCCATTTCGGCATACAAAGCCTGAAGGCTTTTTGAAGCACTGAGCATGTAGGCAAAATAGGAGGCTTCGCTGGCAAGGCTATACGATTTCAAATATTTTTCTACTGCATCTTTTGGTTTTCCCTGTCGAACCAAGAATTGCCCAAATCGCTGATAGAAATTGGATTTAAGAATTTTATTGGGATCAGACTGTATTAGTTGTTCTGCCTTGTTAAAGTAATACATTGCCGAATCAATCCGTTTTTCTTCTTCGCTAAAAAATGCTTTTATCCTGTAAAATAATGACCGGTTTTCGCTGCTTAGCTTTGCAAATTCCTCCGGATATTGAACTTTATATAGTTTGATAAGCTCACTGATTTTATCGGCTTCGATAAGGTGTGTGCGGTATAGGGCAAGTTCATATCTCTTTAGCCGCAGGTTGTTGTTCTGAATAGCATACGCAAAAATTTCCTGCACACTTGAGTAATTTAATTTGTTGTTGTTGGAGTTGATGCTTATACTCTGTAAATCGTATTTAGCCCACATTAGCTCAGCGGAATCAACGGGCAGGCTTTTTAAAATGGCATCAATCTGTTTGAGCTTATACTCAATTGCTTTACCGTAAATTTTAGTATTGTTATAAAAGCCTGATAATGTGGAATTTGTTTTTTTAATAAGTGATAAATCCTGTAGTTTTTCAGCAATGGTTGAACTTTTTAAATAATTCCTGAATGCTTCTATTTTTTGGTTGTTCCCTTCCAGGCTTTGTCCGATAAGTAAATAACTCTCTGCTTTAAGTCTTTCATCTTTAACGGCATCGGCCTGAGCAAGCGCTTTATAACTGTTGGAAAGCGCTTCATCAAAGTTGTAGGCAATAATCTGGACTTTTACCAAATTACTCATTGCCTGCCACTCAAGTTGCGCATTGTTTTGGGATTTGCTTAAATTAACTGCTTCTTGTGCATACCGAAGCGATTTTTGCAAGTGTAAACTTGGATCGGTACACTCGTTGTAACGGATATAAGCCAAAAGCAATAATCCTGGCTTGTACATATTTTCAGCCAAATCAATGGCTATCTGGCTTATGCTATCGGCACCCTGCTTATCGCCAAGGAAATCGAAGGCATAAAATGCCTGCTTCGCTAACTCTTCAATTTTTAAACTGTCGCTGTTGGCATGTATGCTACCCGATTCTGTTTTTGCATTGTGTTGTTCAGGAAGTGGCTTTGAGGAAAGTAGAAGTGGGGCACAGATAAAGTTAATGGCAAAAACAACCCTTACTATAAATGTAAGATGCAGCCGCTTTTTTGTTGATTGAACTATTTTCATTATCCGTTTGTTATCAGAGGTTGCAAAGTACATGTGTATTTTTGTGCTTATTAAACTGAAAACAACCAAAATATGTTCAACCTTAAACAAATTATCATCATGAAAAAGAACAGACTCACTCTTACAGCAATAACTTTTGTTTCGGGTATTATACTCGGAATATCGGTAATGGCGTTAGTTTCATTTACCAGTGCCAATCCTTCAAATCCTGCTTTGCCGGGTGTAAACAAAATTGGGTTGGCAGAGGCTTATGCATTGTTTCATGGGTATTACGACAACGCATCATCCACCAATCAGGTTGTTAAAGGTTTTTCCATTAGCAAAGAACAACTTTCGGCAATCAATTCCTTGTCGAACGAAAATCCCTCCTTATCTGCATTCCGTGTGTATATGGGTTACGACGAAAGTGCTGGTAATGTAGGTATTGTGGTAGGGGTAAACAGTACAGGGCAGGATGTTACCAATTCCATTTACAAAGCATCGGGTGGTGCGGCACTTTGCCCAACCATTTGCGATGTTGCCAGTGGTATAACCAGGAAGTAGTCGTTTCAAAAACTATTATTTCGTAATACCTGTTGGAAAATGGAAAATCCGGCAGGTTTTTTTGTGTACGGAAACAAAATCTTCGTCCCCCTTTTTATGAACAAATGGCGGGCGATACAATAATTTCATTTCCTTTGCCGATATATGTCACTGTTTATTTCTTCGTTAAATTCTGGAAGCAATGGGAATTGCTATTATGTTGGCAACCAACATGAAGCGGTTTTAATTGATGCCGGCCTTACTTGCCGTGAAACCGAAAGCCGTTTGTCGCGTTCGGGTTTGGATATTTCAAAGATAAAAGCAATTTTTATTTCGCACGAACATTCGGACCACACCCGTGGGGCGGAAGTAATTGCCCGTAAGTATAATATCCCAATTTACCTAAGCCCCGGCTCATACAAAGGAGGCAGGTTTCAGTTAACCAACGACCTTGTTAGGTTTTTGGATACATACTCGGCAGTTGAAATTGGTGACCTTAGTATCTGTGCTTTTCCAAAACATCACGATGCATCCGAACCTCAAAGTTTTACTATTACCGGAAATGGGATAACCATCGGCGTTTTTACCGATATCGGGAAGGTTTGCAAGCATGTGGCACAAAACTTTAAACTTTGCAATGCCGCTTTTTTAGAAGCCAACTACGACGAACAAATGCTTGAAAAAGGCGGGTATCCAAAACACTTGAAAGATAGGATTAGAAGCGATCATGGACACCTTTCGAACCGGCAGGCTTTGGAGTTGTTTATCCAACACAAGGGCAAGTCGTTGAGCCATTTATTGTTATCGCACCTTTCGCAGGATAACAACAACCCGCATTTAGTAAAGGAATTATTTAACAGGCATACGCAGGGCACATTAATATCTATTGCATCTCGGCATGTTGAATCGCCTGTATATCATATTACCGAAGCAATGGGTGCAAATACCAACAATAAGGTATTTGTCCCTGCAGCAAAGGTTGTGCAAATGAAATTATTTTAGTTTTGAGTCAGCTCCGAAAAGTCTTTTTTAGCCACAAAGCCACAAAGTCTCTAAGTTTACTCATAATTGCTTGTTTTAAAAGGAATTCGTGATATCGCTTCGCTAAGTTCACTAAGTTTATAACGCTGAATA
>CAJAXK010000028.1 GCA_903946925.1 uncultured Bacteroidales bacterium
ACCTGCATACCGGGGTGATAACCAACCGCAGCCTGGATGGGCACGACTGGAAATACGTGGTTGGCAATTGGGGCACGGACGACAAAAGCGTGCTAATGAAACGGGAGGGCAAAAACCTCTACTCTTTCCGTTTTGTGATAAAATCATATTACAAACTGCTGCCCGAAGATGTTGCCAACCAATTGGCTTTTGTTTTCCGCAACCAGGATGGGACCATAGTAGGCAAAACCAAGGAAAACGAGGATATTGTAATCCCGGTAAACGGGTACAAGCCTAAAACACAAGAAAGTGCCAATTCAAATAAAGAACTGCACAAACTCACCAAAGTTGAACAACTTGCGGCCTCATGGAATATTTATCTTGAAAAAGGCATGGTTACGGTTCGCCCATTTAGCGAAAGCATGGTGGAAGTTGTTTTTTTGCCTGATGGCTCAACAAAACCTGATCCTTCACATTCTGTTATCATGCAGTCTGGGAAGGCAACACTTACCTCGGAGAAAACCAATTCGGGATACACTTTGCACAACGGCGGAATGACAATAACCGCAAATGCCGATCCCTTTTATCTGACCTATATTTACAAAGGCGACACTTTGTTAGCTGAGGAAAGCGGATTTTTCAATAAACCGGGCAACAGTGGCGTACGCTTCGCACTCAAAGCCAACGAAAAAGTGTACGGCACCGGCGAACGTGCAATGCCCATGGACAGGCGCGGCAAAAAACTCCAATTGTACAACCGTCCGTTTTATGCATACGAATATGGGGCTGCTATGCTCAATTATTCAGTGCCCATGACCATTTCGTCGCGCAAGTATGCCCTGCTTTTCGATAATCCCCAAAAAGGCTATGTTGATATTGGTCTTGCCGAACCTAACGTTACCGAATGGAGTGCCCTGGGCGGAACTGCCAGGTATTACCTGATTGCCGGAAGCACATTTGCCGATATTTCAGACTCTTACACCAGCCTTACCGGGAAGCAGCCTTTGCCTCCACGTTGGGCTTTAGGAAATTTGCAGAGCCGCATGGCATACCGCAACCAGCGCGAAACCGATAGCATTGTTACGCTGATGCAGAAAAAAGATTTCCCGATGGATGCCATAATCCTTGATTTTTACTGGTTTGGCGATAGCATCCAGGGTCATTTGGGAAAACTGGATTGGTACAAAAAAGCCTGGCCCGATCCTGCCGGAATGGTTGCAAAGTTTAGAAAGCAAGGAGTTAAAACCATACTTATTACCGAACCTTATGTAATTGATACAGTTGCTAACCATGCCGATGCCGCCGCAAAAGGTGTTTTTGTAACCGATAGTTTGGGCAAAACTTACATAGATAAACAGTTTTATTTTGGTGCCGGAAGTTTGATCGATATTTTTAAACCCGAAGCCCGCGACTGGTTTTGGCAAAAGTATAAAAAGCAGATTGATATGGGTATTGCTGCCTGGTGGGGCGATTTAGGCGAACCCGAAAGCCATCCTGCCGACATAAGGCATGTTAACGGTAAAGCAGATGAGGTGCATAATATTTTCGGGCATTATTGGGATAAAATGCTGTTCGAGAAATATGCCGAAAACTACCCAAACACCCGATTGTTCCACCTTCAACGCTCCGGTTTTGCCGGTTCGCAACGCTATGCTGCTTATCCATGGACAGGCGATGTTTCGCGTAGTTGGGGCGGGTTGCAGGCACAGCTTCCGCTGCTACTCACCATGGGGATGAACGGTTTGGGCTACATACATTCCGATGCCGGTGGGTTTGCACAGGGTGTGCGCGATGACGAACTTTACACACGCTGGCTTCAATTCGCAGTTTTTACGCCAATTCTCCGGCCTCATGGTTCGGGAATCCCGAGCGAACCTGTTTTCTGGAACGAAAAAACTCAGGATATTGTCCGCAATTACATGAAGTTGCGCTATGCTATGCTCCCTTACAACTATACGCTTGCATGGCAAAATACAACTGGCGGTTTGCCCCTGATGCGGCCTTTATTTTACAATTACCCAAACGATACGGCAGCTTGCCGGGTTGAGGACCAGTATTTGTGGGGCGAAAACCTAATGGTTGCGCCAGTTATCCAAAAAGGCTTGAAAAGCCATAGCATTTATCTTCCCGAAGGCAAATGGTACGATTTCCATACCGGCACTGAATACAATGGAAATTCTCGCATGGATTTCCCTCTCGAAAGCGGAAATATCCCTGTTTTTGCAAAAGCAGGCAGTTTTATCCCAATGGCTAAACCTGTTACATCTACCGATTATTACAATGC
>CAJAXK010000029.1 GCA_903946925.1 uncultured Bacteroidales bacterium
GTAAAAACGCAAGAGTGGTTTAATGGCCGCTTTTTCGACAGGGCATTGGAGGTAACCATAAACAAGCGCCCACCCAAAAGCTTTGCCAAGGATAGCCTATATATTTTGCCGCGTTCATCCATTGAACTGGATGCCGGGACAGGCATGGTAACCTACCTGTGGCAGGATGGCTCCGGCGAGCAAAAGCTGGAGGTTTCGACACCCGGATATTACAATGTTATTATTATTGATACCAATTGCTGCCGCGAAATGGACACCATAAAAATTGTGCTGCTCGATTTGTATGTGCCCAATGCTTTTTCGCCTAACAAGGATGGGCTGAACGAGCGTTTCCATGTGAAAGGCCCTACCGAAGGCATAAGCGATTACCGTTTTTATATTTACAGCCGCTGGGGGCAGCTTATATGGCAAACCAATTCCATTGAAGACTCGTGGGATGGCACGAACCAAGGCCGCGATTGTCCGGTTGGCACCTATAGCTGGGTAATGAAATTTGGTGTTACCAGCACCCTCACAAACAGCGATAAAGTGGAAAAGCGGGGGATATTAACCCTAATAAAGTAGGGCAGGAATGCCTGCTTAACCTTTTTGGTATTAGCTAAACAGGGTACTCAATCGGTATATATGCTTTGGAAATTCGTTTTATATATGAAATGAAACGCTCATTGAGGAGAGTGCAATACCAGCTAATAGTAGTAAAACCAAACCAATACTACCCAAAACCAAAGCCGTAGTTTTTCCGGAATCTTCCTCAACTGTTTGAACTTTGGTGATACCTGAAAGTGGTAAACTCAAAATGTTGGTCGGGCTGATCTTTACCAACGAATCAGAGGACAGATATATACGGATCATTTTTCCTGTGGCTAATACATCCGTTTGAGGGTTATAGATTTTACCAGAAAGGGTATCGTTTACGACAGCTATTTTCTGCAACACATAAACTGATTTGTGGCAATGTATTGCATACGCATATTTTGGGCTATACGCAGGAAGATTAGCCGTTGAAATAGTGTTGAGGGAAACACATCCAAATTGTTGCAACAACAGGATGAAAATCAACAAAAGTGAAATTAAGCCCTTAATTTATTCAAAGTAGTCTTTCATAAAAGCAGGTTTTAAAATTAAATGTTACAGTATCTATAAACTACATCATTCCATTTAAAGTGCCAACCCTTTCGCCTTGTTTTATAAATCCAAATCGTTGTCAATCATTATGTCGGGTTTTGTATCGCGGCTGTGAAATAATCGCTGGGCACTTCGTGCCGCTCATATTCCTATTTATTAGCCGCAGTAATTTTATCGTATTATAAACCGAGCGCTTTCCGGATGATTTATACAACTGTCAACTAAAATTTTAAGTTGTTTGATTCGCATATCCTTTATTTCTGTAGTATCTGAGAAAGATTCATTTTCAGGTGCCCTATTTAGCATTTGTACATAATTGTATAGTCTCATGCAATTCATTTCGGTGTATCCGTCAGATTCAATAAAGTCAATATTTCGTCTAGTTCCTCCAGAATAAAAAACAACTCTCATTTTAGATCCACTATAAAGATTCGGAGTTTTGGGATGTATATCAATGTCTTTCTTTAATGGAGCTAACCTATCAATGAGGCTTACAAGTAAAGTGTCTGATATTTGAAATTTTTTGAAATGTGTTGTCCCTGTATAATTTTCTATTAATTTACATTCTCCGGTACTGTCGATGGTAGCAAAAAATTTACATATTAACTCATTAGTATTAGTCGTACCTACTACATAATACCATCGGTATTCTACAAGTTCAATTCTCTTGAAATCATAAATTTTCTGTTTCTGAGTGCAGGAAACAATTATAGTTGTTAAAAATATAAGTATTAAATAGTTGGTTTTCATATTATTGCGGCTAACTCGCAAATATCAACAAATATACCACACTTTCTGATATAACCAACTGCTAATAAATATTTGTTATTTGCTTTAAAAAAGTGTCGGGGTAACCGAAAAGCCGCCCCAACGCTAAAGGCTATACGCGCAACAGCTTGTGAGCAATAAGTATGAAGAAATCATTTTTTTAGTCCTATATAATTATTGCATATTGCTCCGCTTCGAGGGAGTGTTGAGTGTGGGGATGTATTTCTTGCGCTTAATGGGTTACGACCACAATATCCGTAAAGCTGTCTTTAGCACCATTAAGTTTTAAAATATAAGAACCCGAGGCAAAGCTTTTGGTGGAAATCCGGGTTGACCCGGAGGTTAAGGGCTGGCTAAACACTAAATTTCCGGTTGACCCGAAAAGTGAAATAGTGTTGTATTTCTGGCAATCGGCTACAGTACTATTTACTTCAAAATACTCGTTGGATGGGTTTGGGAAAACCTTTATAGTATTAATTTCAGTTCCTTCGTTCGATTTGGTGGTAAGATTTTCGCAGTCGGTAAGTTTAACAAACTCAAGCTGTCCGGTGTTGTTCACTGTACCTCGCCAGCAACTTCCGTCGGGCGATTTCATGATTATTCCTTTGTTGATATCCTGGATAAAGATATCGCCATCTGCAACTTGCAACCGGGCTTTTGGATTAGAGGTTCCAATTCCAATATTGCCAATTCCTGTGTATGAAGTTGGAAATGTAGTTGATTGACTTACGGTTAGTGTTGGAACACTACTATTAAATCCAATCATCAAAGAATTGCTTTTATTATTGATTAAGGGGCAAACATCGCTTGAAGAACCGATAACAATAGAATTTATGCCAAGATATTGGTCTGTTTCAACAAATCTTCCAATCGCAATTGATTGTTGTCCAAGAGCCTTTGCTTGTTGCCCAATTGAATAACTCTGCGAGGCCGATTCACAGAGTTCTCCTATTGCAACAGATTTTATTCCAGATGCAGAAGAGCTATAACCTATTGCTGTAGAAGTTTTACCTGACGCTGTCGAAAGATAGCCAGTTGCTAAAGAATAATCGCCGGTTGCTTGTGTCTCCAGGCCAATAGCGCTTGCCACCTTCCCGGTATTGATAGTTAAAGAATCTTGCACCTGGGCGTTTAATGTGAAATAAGTTCCGAAAACGAATAGCAATGAAAGGAACCATTTGTTTGTTTCGAGGATTGTAGTTGTTTTCATAGTTTGGAATTGTAAGGTTAGTAATACTATTTTAAAATTGGATGAACGTGGATTGTCGTACTTAGGGACAAAACCCTTTTATACTTCTGCTTTACCTTAATAAAATTGAAACCACAATAGGCACAGTAGGTCACAGTAGAATTACAGTTTTCAACATTAATGTTGATTTTCCAACTTCTCAAATACCGGTAAATGTATATTTTATGCGCTTTAGAATTAAAGACACTTGCTTTTTTTTAATTTCTATGTGTCCTATTGTGCCTATTGTGGTTCAAAATCTTTGTACGGTTCAGTTTAGTAAAGTAGAAATATCAACAAATGTAATTCACTTTTCGTTACATCTAACTCTTTCCAATATTATTTAGTTATAGTAAGATCCCCAATATGGTGGACACCATATTTCCTTGCCCCATGCTGGCTAAATCCCCCACAAAGTGTTAAACATCCACTTTGCCCAATGGCACTGTACTGGGTTCAATCCTCAACCCATATTTTGCCCGCTTTAACCGTACTGCCGGCCCTGAGGCTATACATATAAACCCCTGCCGAAAGGGTGTGGGTGTTAAAAGGTATATGTTGCTGCCCTGTTGTTAGCCTGCCGCTAAAAGGGGTGGCCACCAGTTTGCCAGTGCAATCGTACACCCTTAGCTCAACCCTTGCAGGGCTTGCCAGCGAAAACTCAAAGTTGTTTTGGTAGTACGCAACCTCCGAAAGGTTTGTTGCCGCTTCGCCATCCCCAATACCATCGGGCAATTCAACTTTAAGCATGGCCATGCCACGTTCCGGGTATGCTTCGTTTACATAAAAAGTATTGCCGCTCAGGGCCAGGGCTTGTTTGCCACCCTTATCATAACACCCAACCTTTTTGGTGTTGGCAGGGTCGGCAATATCAAAAATAGTCAAGCCACCATGAGATGTGCTGAAACACGCAAAATGGCCCAGTATATATACATCATAGTAATATTCGTATTCGGTGTACCACCAAACCAATACGGGTAAGGCAGGATTGCTGATATCGAGTATAGGTATGCTGCCGCTGCCATCGGCCACTATCAGCAAATTATCTTTCAAGGCCACTGCTTTAGCCCAGCCGGGTGTATCGTAAAAACCTATTTCGACAGGCAGCGTTGGGTTGCTTATGTCAACAATCCTTACGCCTGCGGTGCCGTCGGCCACAAAAGCAAGGTTGCCTTTTATTACCATGGCACTGGCTTGTGCGGGGGTATCAATAAAACCAATCTGTATGGGATTCACAGGGTCGCTCACATCCAGAACCCTTATGCCCTGTAAATCGGCCAGTACATACGCATACATTCCGCTAACGGTAACATTGGTTGTTTTGCCCGGGTTTTTTACTACTGCTACTTCGTGGGGCAATGCAGGGTTGCTCACATCAATAATGCGCAACCCCGAATCGTTGGCAGCAACATACGCATAGTTTCCGCTTACCGCAAGCTTAATGACTGCTATATGCGGAATGCTGTACGAATACGAACCAATTTGCTTTATGTTTTCTGGATGTTTGCAGTTTAGTATAACTAAACCGCCATCCCAATTGGCTATATAAGCAAGTGAATCGCGCACAGCAATGTCGTAAACATTTCCATATAATTTCAATTTGCATGTTTCCACCAACTGGATTGGGCTGCTAAAGGAATTAACCGTTACCCCATACCCAGTGGCCAGATAAGCTGTATTGCCCGAAATAACCATTGCAGAAGATGGGGAAAATAACCCCACCTTTTTAGGTGAGGATGGAACACTAATATCAAAAATCTGCGATGTGGAGCCGTGGCTTACATAAGCATAGTCCCCATTAAGGGTAACACCGCTAAAATTCGAAATATCCCCATACCACATACCCGCCTTGGTGGGGCTTGCAGGGTTGGTAATATCAATAATCAGGAACCCATCCTCAAAGGCAATGTATGCGTAATTGCCCCTCACGGCAATACCATCAAAAAAATTGTACCCTGACACAAAATAGGAACCTATTTCGGTTGGGTTAGCGGGGTTGCTGATATCCAATACACGCATACCGGCAGAATGGGCGGCTACATAAGCGTAGTTGCCCTGCACCTTTACCTGATAGGCATAACTGGGAGTGTTTATTGTTCCTTTAAGCAAAGGGTTTGTTGGGTTGGTAATATCAAAAATCAATACGCCGGCATCGTTATCGGCAACATAAGCATAATTTCCGGCCAATTCAATACCCCTTGCCCAGCCTTGCGTGTCGGCATGGCCAACAAGTGTAGGTAAAGCGGGCTGACTAACATCCACAACACAAAGCCCATCGGGACCATCCACAATGTAGGCATAGTTGCCCTGCACAGCAATATCGAGGATTTCGGCATCCAAAGTAATTTCGCCAACAATTAATGGGTTTTCGGGGGTGCTCACATCCAACACTATCAAGCGGCTGCCACTGTTGGTAAAAATATAATTGCCATTTGTGGCCATGGTTTGATTGAAGCCCTGCCCCCATCGCCCAAGCACAGTAGTGTTTAAAACATCCTGGGCCAAAACCGTAAAGCTAAACCCGATTAATACTAAAATTGAAACAAAAATCCATTTCATAACCAAACAGTATAAAAACCTACCTATATAGACACTTCAAAACGCTTTTACCCCTACAAGGAGGGAAAATAAATGTTAGAATGTGGGAGGTGGGAGGTGGGATTTCGGATGTGGGATGGCGGATTGCGGATGTGCGATTGCGGATTGCGGATTGCGGATGTGGGATTAACCAATAACACTTCTACATCATTAAGTGTCCGCCAATAACCATTAACCTAATAACCATTAACTATTTAAGGATGTCGGAATGCGGATGTCGGATTGCGGAATGCGGATTGCGGATGTGCGATTGCTGATTTCGGATTGCGGATTGCGGATTGCGGATTGGGTTCTTTCCCAAAAAAGTACTACAATAGCTTTGACCTTAAGTATCGAACAATGTTCAATCCGGTTTATATACCTAACATTGATAAGTATGGCTCAACATTTTTTCGCGTACGGTAAAATCAATGAGTGGGCTAATTCCATAATTATCCTTAATTTTACGCCTCAAATCCTTGGTAAAATGAAAAAAACCGCTATCATCCTTAGCATTTTATTTATGACAATTGCAGCTTACAGCCAACAAATTACTTCATCCAGCCTTGGCAATCTAAAAAAAATGAAAAAATCCGAAAATGGGCTTTCGATTGAAACCGATTTCGGGAAAGCCATGGTGATTGTTTATAACGCTGCTATAGTGCGGGTTAGAATCGTAAAAAATGATTTTGAACCTGATTTTTCTTATGCAGTAATCGCGAATCCTGAAAAAACCAACTTTAAAGTCCTTGAAAGCGAAGGGCTTATTGCGTTAATAACCGATTCGGTAAGGCTCGAAATTTCGACAAATCCTGTCCGGTTCAAATTCTTGACTGTTGACAACCAGATTATCAACCAGGACGATACTTCCTTTGGCACAAATTGGGTTGGTGATGAAGTTACCACTTACAAGAAACTGCAGGACGGCGAAAAATTCATTGGCCTGGGCGAAAAAACCGGGAACCTCGATCGCCGTGGCGAAGCCCACATAAACTGGAATACCGACAATCCTGCCTATCAGGTTGACGACGACGATATATATTCAACATTCCCTTTTTATATTGGCATACATCATGGCTTAAGTTATGGGATATTTTTCGACAATACCTACAAAAGCCTTTTCAACTTTGGTGCTTCCAACGACCGTTTTTCGTCCTTTGGAGCCGATGGTGGCGAAATGAATTACTATTTTATCTACGGGAACAATATCCGCACTATCATCAACCAATACACCATGCTCACTGGCCGGATAAATATACCACCAATGTGGTCGCTGGGTTTTCAGCAATGCCGCTGGAGTTATTTTCCTGATAATGAAGTGTTGAATATAGCCCGTACTTTTCGCGAAAAGAAAATCCCACTCGATGTAATGTACCTCGATATACACTATATGGATGCCTACAAAATATTTACATGGCACCCTGAAAGATTTTCGAAACCTGATGAAATGCTAGGCAAATTAAAGGAGATGAACATCCATACAACGGTTATTGTCGATCCGGGCATAAAAGTGGAAAAAGGCTATAAAGCGTATGAAGAGGGCGTTAAGCAAAACTATTTTATAAAATATCCTGATGGCAAGGATTATTGCGCGCAGGTTTGGCCGGGTTGGTGCCATTTCCCCGATTTCACTAAACCCGTTGTACGCAAATGGTGGGGCGACAATTTCGCACCTATGATAAATTCCGGTGTCGAAGGGTTTTGGACCGATATGAACGAAATAGCATCCTGGGGCGGTGGCTTCACGCCTTCCATAGTAAAACTCGACTGGGAAGGCCGTTTTGCAAGTTACCGTCAGGCCAAAAATGTGTACGGATTGCAAATGTCGCGAAGCACGTATGAAGGAACGCGAAGCCTGTTGAATGGCAAACGACCACTCACATTAACAAGAGCCTCGTATGCCGGGGCACAACGTTATACAGCCATCTGGACCGGCGACAATTTTGCCAGCGATGCACACATGATGCTGGGTTGCCGCCTTATCAACTCACTGGGGATAAGCGGGATGGCTTTCTCGGGCGTTGACGTTGGCGGTTTTATGGGCACAACTTCTCCAAAACTTTTTGGCCGTTGGTTAACCATTGGCGCTTTCACCCCTTTCTTCAGGGTACACAAAGCAAGCGACGAAAACTCATCGGAGCCTTGGACGTATGGCGAAAGCATCGAAAACATTTCGCGTAATTATATTTCGCTTCGCTACCGCCTGATGCCATATCTGTATTCAGCTTTCGCCGAAGCACACAAAACTGGGGTTCCGGTTAACCGCACTCTGGTAATTGATAATACTTTTGACGAAAAATGCTGGTATTATGCCTACCAACAGCAATTTATGTTCGGACCTTCAATCCTTGTTGCTCCGGTTGAAAGCACAAAAGAAATCACCAAAGTATATCTGCCCAAAGGCCAATGGTTCGACTTTTTTAACGGACAGGAATACAAAGGCGGACAGGAAATTTTAATCGAGTGCCCGCTGGACAAACTCCCTGTTTTTGCCAAAGGCGGCAGCATTATTCCTATGCAAACCCTGGTACAAAGCACTGCCGAAAAGCCTTCGGACACGCTTTTTGTACATGTATATTTTGGTACGGAACCTTCGGTTTATACCTATTACGAGGATGATGGACAAACCTATTCCTACGAAAACGGAACCTATCTCGAATCGAAAATAAGTTTTTCGCCCTCCGAAAAAAAGATTGCCATCGAGCCGCTGGCAGCAAAAAACTACAGCAGCAAATTCAAGACGGTTGCCTTGATGCTTCATGGTTTCGAAGCGGTTGAAAAGCAACTTAAAGTAAATGGCCGATCCGCTTCGCCCAAGGCCACAAGCATTGACCTTTACAATTCAATAAAACCAAACGACCCGCTCTGGTTCGATAGCCGCAAAATGGAACAGCAAGTGTTGTTGATTGATAACCTGAAAGCAAACGAAAAAACGGAGATTGGGTGGTAAA
>CAJAXK010000030.1 GCA_903946925.1 uncultured Bacteroidales bacterium
ATTTGCACCACAAATTGAACGCACAAGCATTGTGGGCAAACTTTGGATTGCATTATTGGTAGGTGTAGTCCTTTTGGGATTCTTCGCCCTTTACTGGCAAGTGTCGCGTGGGCACATAGTAACAGGTATGCGCGACAATGTAGTGTGGGGCGTTTATATCGTGAATTTTATTTTCTTTATGGGGATAAGTTATGCCGGTGCCCTTATTTCAGGCACCTTGCACCTTTTTCATTCCGAATGGCGTAAACCAATAATAAGGATGGCTGAATTTATCACAATCATCTCCCTATTAATTGGGCCGGGATTCATTATGATGTGTATTGGACGTTTGGACCGCCTTCCAAACTTGGTGCTTTTTGGCCGTATCCAGTCGCCTATTACTTGGGACGTGATTGCAATATCCACCGATATTTTCGGTTGTTTATTGTTCCTTTATCTGGCATTGCTTCGCGACCTTGGAAAACTTCGTGATTTTAAAGAGCTAAAAGTGCCGAATTGGAAGAAAAAGCTTTATAAGGTACTCGCATTAGGTTACACAGGCACCGAAGAACAACAAATACGCCTCAAAAAAGCAACCGATGTAATGGCAGGTATGGTTATTGCCATCGCAATTATTGTATATTCGGTTTTGGCCTGGATTTTCAGTGTTACCTTACAACCTGGATGGCACAGCACCATATTTGGCCCTTATTTTGTTATCGCTGCCGTTTATTCAGGTACAGGGGTATTAATTGTTGCCATGTATTTCTTCCGGAGGGCTTATCATCTGGAAGAGCATATAACCTTAAAACATTTTATCAATGTTGGGGTAATCATGCTGGTGTTGGCTGCTTTTTTTGGCTATTTCACCTTTAGCGAATACCTAACCAAATGGTATGGATCGGAAAAAAATGATGAAGCTCTTATTAAAACCTTGTTCGACAACTACTACCTGCTTTTCATCCTTTCCAATTATGTAGGCGTTTTGGTGCCACTTATTGTTGTTGGGTTTAGGAAACTCAGGACTATCAATAATATTACTATCGCTGCTGTAATAGTAATTATCGCTCTTTGGCTGAACCGCTATCTTATTGTTGTTCCTACCCTCGAAACCCCATATTTGCCCATACAGGATTCCCGCGCTGATTGGATACATTACTCGGCTACTTGGGTTGAGTGGTCATTAACGGCCGGTGGCGTGGCATTGTTTTGCCTTCTTTTCACACTTGCTTCAAAAATTATCCCTATTGTTCAGGTTTCTGATTTAAAAGAAGAACCAAAACAGGCTGGTGATATTTATATGAAGTAACGGATTTGCCAATTGTGACTACTAATTAGGATTTAAAGACTGTATTATGAAAAGGATAAAATCAGGAATTTTACTTGTTGTTTTGTGTTTTGGGGCATTATTTCAGGGATATACCCAAAACGATGCCGATTCGTTAGGCCCTGCGGCTACCGTGTTAAGGTTCACTTGCACAAATACTTCCGATGATAGTGTTCAATTGAAAAGTATTGTAACCGTGAAGCGGGAAACGGGGAATACAAATCTGGCAAATGCCCCGGTTTCGTTTTATGCCCTCGGCACCGAAAGCCCGATGCTGATAAAAGAGGTGAAAACCGATGTACATGGATGTGCCATTCTAAAATTGCCGGCACGCAACAATTTCGTACGCAACGACTTGCAACAATTCACATTTAAAGCTGAGTATAAAGGGAATGACAAATTTGAAGCTTCCGAAGCTGAATTCAGCATAAAACCAGCAAAGTTGAAAGTCTCATTTTACGAGGAGGATTCCGTGCGCTTTGTAAAAGTTGAAGGAACCCAACTCAATGCAAATGGATCCGAAAGTTCGATTGGTGCCGTGGATTTAATTATTTCGGTGCCTAAAATGTTCAGTATGTTAAAGGTAGCCGAAATCTCCCTCGATTCCACCGGAATTGGTACTGCCGAATTCCCTCGTGATATTATTGGTGATTCATTAGGAAATCTCACTGTTGTGGCTTTCATTGAGGAAAACGATGTTTTTGGTACAGTTCAAGGATCCTCGACCAATAATTGGGGATTGCATAAACACCTGATCAGCCCCGACAGGCCTTCGCGTGAGCTGTGGACCCCAATTGCACCCCTTTGGATGATTGTTACACTTATTATTATGTTGTTGGGCGTTTGGGGACATTACGTTTATGCTGTTGTTCAACTTGTTATGATAAAGAAATCGTCAAAAGCGCCTGAAAGGGAATGAAAAGCAAAGGGTGGCACTAATGCATAATAACTGTTATTAGATTTTCCCCTTCTAAAATAAAATGAGAGTATCACATCAAAAGCCATCTGAATTAGGTGGCTTTTTAAATTTATGCACAAACTAAAACTCCAATTGCTTGAAAGCTGTAACCGGTAAAGGCCAATATACCACAGATGATGGACGCGGAAAACCTGATACAAGTTTCTTTGATTATGCAAAGCTGGCAGCCAACATTATGTGCATTGTTGGCATAAAGCACCCCCTTATTTAAAACGGATATAAATTACATTGGGCATGTTGGGAAAGCATTTTTCCAATGTAACTTTGGACTGCTTTTCGGGATATGACAAGGCTTTTATATGGAAAACCCGTTTTTACCCGTTTGTAAATGGTTGTTGGTGTTTAAATTTTAGAGTTTATGAATGTGATAATAATATTGCAAACCACTGATTTACAAATACAAACCAAATACCTTAGTTACAACTAATACTGAAATAAACACAATTGGTTGTGTTTACAGAGATGTTGGCGTTCATTGTAAAAAGACAAAACCAACGACAGAATAATATGGTATTTTTGCTACATAAAGACAAAAAAGAAAATATGGAATTAGACACCGCACAAATGGCACATTTGGTTTTTGCCGACACACAGCCAAACGCTGAAAAAACCATAAGAGCCATTTCTTGCCAGCGCTCGACCGAAAGATAACGATATGACAAAAGATAAAAACCAAAATCCTGAACAAATAGCCAGAGATAAAATCTACAAAATGTTGGTTGATGCTGGTTGGATTGTTCAATCAAAAAATGAAGTTGACTTAGGAGCAGGCAGAGGTGTTGCATTAAGAGAATACCAAGCAGAAACAAAATTTGCAGATTATGTTCTTTTTGTGGACAAAAAACCTGTTGGAATTATCGAAGCAAAAAAAGAAGACGAAGGACATAAACTTACTGTAGCCGAAGACCAAGCTAAAGAATACTCATTGGCAAAACTTAAATATTTAAATAATAACCCTTTGCCTTTTGTATTTGAAAGCACTGGTACAATTACACGTTTCAGAGATACACGAGACCCAAAACCAAGAGGAAGAAATATTTTTTGGTTTTATAGACCCGAAACATTGGCTGAATGGCTTCAAAAAGACAAGAGTTTACGGACACGAATATTAGATATTCCAGTTTTAAATGAGGCAGGACTTCGCCCTGCTCAGATTAAGGCTATTAATAATCTTGAGCAATCTTTCAAAAAGAATAAACCCAAAGCATTAATACAAATGGCTACTGGAGCAGGTAAAACTTTTACGGCTGCTACATTTGTATATCGTTTACTGGAACACGCCAAGGCCAAACGCATCTTGTTTTTGGTTGATACCAAAAATTTAGGAGAACAAGCGGAACAGGAATTTATGGCTTTTGTACCCAATGACAGTAACCGCAAATTCACCGAATTTTATAATGTTCAACGACTAACTTCAAGTTACATAGCAACAGATAGTCAGGTTTGTATATCTACCATTCAACGAATGTACGCCATTTTGAAAGGCGATGAGTTGGACGAAGGTGCAGAAGATACAAACCCAAACGAGTCAACTTGGATGGAGCAACAGCGAAACAAAAAACAGGCGATGCCTGTTGAATATTCTGCTAAAGTTCCCATTGAACAATTCGATTTTATTGTAATTGACGAGTGCCACCGCTCTATTTACAACTTATGGAAACAAGTTCTAGATTATTTTGATGCTTTCCTTATTGGCTTAACAGCTACGCCAGATAAGAGAACTTTTGCTTTTTTTGAAGAAAATGTGGTGAGTGAGTACACTTATGAAGAATCGGTTTTAGATGGCGTAAATGTTCCTTACGATGTGTATAATATTGAAACGGAAATTTCTAAAAAAGGAAGCGTAATAAAAGCAGGTTGGTTTGTGGACAGACGAGACAAACTCACTCGAAAAACCCGTTGGCAACAAGAAGATGAAGATACCGAATATGTAAAAAACGATTTGGATAAAAAAGTGGTTAATCCAAGTCAAATACGAAACATTATCCGCCAATTTAATAAAGCATTACAAACAGAAATTTTCCCAAACAGAAAAGACGAAAAAGGAGAATATGAAGTTCCAAAAACATTGGTTTTTGCTAAAACAGACAGCCACGCCGATGATATTATAAAAATCATTCGTGAAGAATTTGACGAAGGCGATGACTTTTGTAAAAAACTGACTTATAAAATTCAAGAAGACCCAAAATCGGTGTTGAATCGTTTTAGGAATTCCTATTATCCTCGTATTGCTGTTACGGTTGATATGATTGCAACAGGTACAGATGTAAAACCATTGGAAGTGTTGCTTTTTATGCGAGATGTAAAAAGCACCACCTATTTTGAGCAAATGAAAGGGCGAGGAACCCGAACCATTAGCAAAGACAGTTTGCAATTGGTTTCAAAAACGGCAAAAGTAAAAACCCATTTTATTATTGTTGATGCTGTAGGTGTAACAAAATCGAAGAAAACCGACAGCCGACCATTGGAACGTAAACCCACCGTAGCATTAAGAGACTTATTGGGAGCAGTAACAATGGGAGTTGCCGAAGAAGATTTGTTTCTTTCGCTTGCAAACCGCCTAATCCGTTTAGATAAGGAAATTACCGACAAGGAAAAAGGCAACTTACTGGAACATTCCAAAGGCAAAAACCTGAAACAAATCAGCAAGGAATTGTTATCGGCTTTTGATAAAGACGAAATTGAAGAAAAAGCAAAACCAATCATTGAAGCAATTCCAATACAAGACCGTACCCCCGAAAAGGAAGAACAAGCAAGGAAACAGGCTCAAAAAGAGTTGATTAATAAAGCAGCTTCATCATTTAATGGAAAGCTGAACGATTACATTGAAAAAGTGCGTATTGAACACGAGCAGATTATTGACAGTCATAATATTGACAAAGTAACCAGAGCCGAATGGGATACTACTTCAGTCGAAAAAGCCAAAGAAATTGTAAAAGATTTTAGCGAATATTTGGAAGCCAACCAAGATGAGATAAAAGCACTCACTATTTTTTACAAACAACCATACAACCGCAGAAACATTACGTTTAAAATGATACAGGAGGTTTCGGCAAAACTGAAATTAGACAAGCCGATGCTTGCCCCCGATTATATTTGGGCAGCATACAGCCAATTGGAAGATGTGAAAAGCAAACAACCCATTGATGAATTAACCGCATTAATTTCGTTAATCCGCAGGGCTTGTGGAATTGACAAAGAATTGAAAGCTTTTGATACCACCATTGATGAAAACTTTAAGAATTGGATTTTCAAGCAAAATGCAGGAAAACACAACCGCTTTACTGCCGAACAAATGGACTGGTTGCGTGAGATCAAAAACCACGTTGTAAATTCGTACCACATCGAAATTGAAGACCTCGACCATACACCCTTTGACGAAAAGGGAGGACGAGGAAAAATGTACCAACTGTTTGGTGCCGAGATGAACGACATTATTAACGAACTTAACGAGGTATTAGCAGCATAATGAGAGAAGATTGGATTGAAGTTGAGTTTGGCGAATTATCACTTCTTGAATTAGGAGGGGATTGGGGCAAAGACCCAAGTATTGAAGACGATGATTACATTGAAGCATATTGCATTCGAGGTTCTGAATTTAGAAATTGGGAAGCTAATAAAGGAAAAACTGCCTCTATGAGGAAGATAAAAAAGGATAGTATAGAAAAACGAAATTTACTCTTAGACGATATATTAGTTGAAATTTCAGGAGGTGGTCCAGAGCAGCCCGTTGGAAGAACAGTTGTAATTGAACAATCTGTATTGAACCACTTTAAAGATAAAAATCTTGTATGCACCAATTTTCTTAGACTGATACGTCCTTCTGTTTTTGTAAATTCTACTTATTTAAACCATTATCTAAAGTACTTTTATAGTACAGGCAAAATTATCAGGTATCAATCTGGCAGTAATAATCTTAGAAATTTAAAATTCCATGATTATCTAACTATCGAAATTCCATTCGCCCCCCTTCCCATCCAATGCGCCATTGTTTCCAAAATCGAAGCCCTGTTTTCCGATTTAGACAACGGCATAGCCAATTTTAAAAAAGCACAAGAGCAATTAAAAATATACCGTCAAGCGGTGTTGAAAAAGGCGTTTGAGGGCGAACTTACCAAAGAATGGCGAGAAAAACAAAACAATCTTCCAACTGCCGAAGAACTGCTAAAACAAATAAAACAGGAACGCCAAAACCACTACAACCAACAAGTTTATGATTGGGAAAAGGCTGTGAAGGAATGGGAGAAAAATGGGGATGTTGAAGATAAACCTCAAAAACCTCAGAAACCGACAAATCTTGAAAGTAAAATAAGAATTATTGAACAAGTATCTGATTCAATGACTATACATTCTACTTGGTCATTTGTTTCTTTAGCGTGGTTATCAGACAATAAACCCAATTCTATAGTTGATGGTCCTTTCGGTTCTTCAATAAATGTAAATGAAGATTATAAAGAAAACGGTGTTCCAGTAACTAGGATGGTTAATATTAGACCGCATAAATTTATATCCGATAATTTAAAATTTATTGTCGAAGATAAATTTAAACAACTTCGAAGACATAATATTTTGCCAGGTGACATTTTAATTGCAAAAGTAGGTGCAACTATTGGAGACTGTTGCATTTACCCCAATAATATGCCTGAAGGAATGCTATCAACTACTGGAAGTTGTCGTGTGAGATTAGATTTAAACATATTTTCGAAAAAACTTCTTGAGTATTATATATTTTATCAGCGGTTTAAACTGAAAAGTATTGCTTCACAAACAGCTCAACCATTTCTAAATATGGTTGTTGTTAAAGCTTTTCCAGTACCTTTTTGCTCACTTGAAGAACAAAACCAAGTTGTCCAAGAAATTGAATTTCGGTTATCTGTTTGCGACAAAATGGAGCAGAGCCTAAGCGAAAGTATTTTAAAAGCCGAAGCACTTCGCCAAAGCATTCTTAAAAAAGCTTTTGAAGGGCGCTTATTGAGCGAAGCAGAAATAGAGCTATGCAAACAAGCAGCCGATTATGAACCTGCAAGCGAACTTTTAAAAAAAATTACGAATGAGAAATTACGAATTACGAATGAGAAATCGAAAGTAATTTCTAAAAATAAAAGCAAAGAATGAATACATTAGACAATACCAATAGTCCGATAGAATCTCATTTTGAGCAAGTTCATTCTATTATTCATCTGCACCGTTCGCGAGCGTTGCAGGTAATAAATAATGAAAGTTTGCTTATTTGTTGGAATGTAGGACAATATGTATCGGAGAAATTAAAAACCAGCGATTGGGGCAACAAAGTAGTAACCCAACTTTCGGAGTATCTGCGCACCAAAGACCCAAGTCTGAAAGGGTATAGTCGCAGTAGTATTTACAATATGGTTTCGTTTTTCGAAATTTATTCATCGCAGCAGTTTTTGCAACTATTATCATCGTTAAATACCAAAAACCAATTTGTGCAGACAGATTCTGCACAATTATATTCGGCATATAATCAGTCAAATGAAATTGTCCAGACAGATTCTGGACAATTTATTACGATGCAGGATATGCCCAAAATTCTTCTTTTGGCTAACTGGAGCATGCATGTAGAAATTATGAACAAATGCAAACTGCCCGAAGAAAAGATTTTTTATATGCTTTATACCCAAAGAGAAAGCTTAAACTATCGCGAATTGCAACGAGCCATTAAAACCAATGCTTACGCACATATTGTAAAACAGGAGCACAACCAGTCGAAAGGTATGCAAACAGCCTACCCCAAATCGAACTATTTGTTTAAAGATGTAGCTTATCTCGATTTTTTAGGATTGCCGCAAAAACACAGTGAAAAGCGTTTGCAGAACAGCATACTGGAAAACATGAAAGATTTCATTCTTGAATTAGGCAAGGATTTTCTTTTTGTGGGTGAGGAATTTCCGATACAGGTAGGCAACAAAACCTTTAAAATAGACTTGCTCTTTTTTCACAGGGCGTTACAGTGTTTGGTTGCCATAGAATTGAAAACAACCGAGTTTGAACCAGGCTTTATGGGACAGCTTGAGTTTTATCTCGAAGCCCTTGATAAAGATGTAAAACGAAGCAACGAAAATCCGTCAATCGGCATTTTGCTTTGCAAAGAAACCAATCGGGAAGTCGTAAAATATGCGCTCAATCGAAGTTTAAGTCCTACGATGATAGCTAAATACGAGCGGGAGTTGATACCCAAAGAGGTTTTACAAAAGTCGTTGAACGATTTTTTTGATTTTTTAAAATAAATTATGTGGTATGTTCCATTTTGGAAATATCCACTCAACACGGCGCTATTACTAATAAAACGCAATTAAAACCAATCCCGAAAGGGTGAAATTATTATAAAGAAAGAAACAATATGTCAGAGAGTGCAATAGTATCAAAAGTATGGAATTTCGCCAATGTGCTTAGAGACGATGGCGTTGGTTATGGCGATTATTTAGAGCAAATTACCTATTTGCTTTTCTTAAAAATGGCAGATGAACTCAATAAACCGCCATACAATAAAGGCTTGCCATTCCCAAAACTTAAAAATGCCCAAGGCGTTGAAGAAGCGAATGCCGAAACCTGCGATTGGCAAACCCTATCGCAAAAACGTGGTTTGGAATTAGAAACATTTTACAACCAAATGCTTCGCAGTTTGGGTAGCGAAAAAGGAACTTTGGGCCAAATATTTATAAAGAGCCAAAATAAAATACAAGACCCCTCCAAACTCTTAAAAGTCATTGATATGATTGACAAAGAGCAATGGAGCTTAATGGGTACAGATGTAAAAGGAAAAATTTATGAAGGTCTATTGGAGAAAAATGCCGAAGACACAAAAAGTGGTGCAGGGCAGTATTTTACGCCTCGTTCCTTAATCAAAACAATGGTTGCTTGTGTTCGCCCCAAACCAATGAAAACGATAATTGACCCAGCTTGTGGTACAGGCGGTTTCTTTTTGGCTGCTTACGATTTTATTAAAAATCAAAATTTAGACCAAGAAGAAAAAGCGTTTTTGAAAAACGAAACTTTTTATGGCAACGAAATTGTTGCCAACACTCGCAGAATGTGTTTGATGAATATGTTTTTACACAACATCGGCGAAATAGATGGCGAAACATTAATTTCTTCGGCTGATGCTTTGGCTTCTGACAATGGAAAGCGTTACGACTATGTATTGGCAAATCCGCCTTTTGGTAAAAAAAGCAGTATGACCATTACCAACGAAGAAGGCAAACAGGAAAAGCAAGATTACATTATCAATCGCCAGGATTTTGTGGCAACCACAGCCAACAAGCAACTGAACTTTTTACAACACATAAAAACGCTGTTAAAACTCACAGGTCAGGCAGCCGTTGTACTTCCCGACAATGTTTTGTTTGAAGGTGGGGCAGGCGAAACGGTTCGTAAAGAATTGTTGAAAACAACCGAACTGCACACGGTTTTACGACTTCCAACAGGGATTTTTTATGCTCAAGGAGTAAAAGCAAATGTGTTGTTTTTCGACAACAAACCTGCTTCAAAAGAGGCTTGGACAAAAGACGTTTGGATTTATGATTACCGCAGTAACATAAGCCATAGGCTAAAGACAAACCCAATGAGGTTTGACCATTTGCAGGAATTTATAAAATTGTACAATCCCGAAAACAGAAACAAAAGGACGGAAACCTGGAACGAAGAAAATCCCGAAGGCAGATGGCGAAAATTTACGTATTCGGAAATCATCGAAAGAGACAAAACAAACCTTGATATATTCTGGATAAAGGACAAAAGTTTAACAGACCTTGACAACTTGCCCGACCCTGATGTTTTGGCAAATGAAATCATTGAAAATATTGAAGCTGGCTTGAATAGTTTTAAAGAAATAATGGAAACCATAAACGGTGATGAAAGCTAAGCCCAGCCTAAAAGCCATACCCATTTGCAATTCGCACGAGCCAACGCTTGACCAAAAATTGCAAAAGAGTATGTTTTGCCAACTCACGGATAGAAAGCAATGCAGGAAAAATGAAAAATAAATTAACAGGAAAAATAAATAATAAAACGCTAACAAATAGGACTTAAACGCAGTCGTGCGACCCAAAGCCAAATCGCAGCCGTGGAGCCTCCCACGACTGCGATTTAAGTTTAAGCGGACTTTGAGCAACAATTTAATCCCTTGCTTGCCTTCCTGTCGTCCGCTACCGCCAATGCTGTTGAAAATACCCGCGACAAAAAAAACTCAAAAAACAATACTATTATGAAAAAGATAAATAAAAACCTGACATCATTTGCTGATCATCTTGACTCTGAATATGGAAAACGTGGAACAGAAACACGAGAAAAGTATGAAGAAGGTTTTGAAGCATTCAAACTCGGCGTTATGCTTCAGGAACTCAGGAAAGAGCATGGAATGACTCAAGAGCAATTGGCTGAAAAGTGTGGCACAACAAAGACTTATATTTCCCGAATTGAGAATGATGCCAGCGACATCCGACTTTCGACACTCATGAGAATAATACGGGAAGGATTTGGAAGACATCTGAGTTTAAGCGTTGACATCTGAAAATAAAGCACATGGCGGCAAAAAACGCTCTATCAAATGCGGGTTTTTGAGCTGCGCTCAAGAGATCGCTTCGCTAAGTTGTGTGTTCGTTGAAACATTTGAAATCTTTACATACATTTGTGCTGGCAGGCTTTGCGCAACAATTTATTCCTCTGTACCATAGCGTTGGCATTTTGCAACAAGGCTGTTGAAAAAATCGCCACCAAGAAAATTTTGAAAATATTGTGAATAATGTTCACTAATTTGAGTCTGTTTACTAAGTCGGGTTTTAATTTTATTTACGACGTACGAGTTACGATTATAACTCGCGGAAAATAAATCGTACATCGCAAATCGTACATTTTGAATTAAGCCAAGTAAATAAACACATTCTAAATAGCTATACCAAACCCTGCTTAGAAATATAAACAATTATTTTTCAGCTATTTATATCTGTACTGCAAATAATTTATCCTGCCCACTTTAGAATCAATAAAAATTAGTTCAAGATTTATCATAATCACATATTTATATATATCTTTACAATTGATATTTCACCAAATTCAATCCCTAAAGCATTGGCACTTAAAAACCCAAAAGTATTTTACAACTGGATAAGCCTAACTGGATTTATTATTACATCCAATAGCTTGATCCTTATATTGATACTGTTTCTATTTTCTATTTTTTCGGAAAATGGCAACACGTATTTGGGCCTGCTCATTTATCTGGTTCTTCCAACATTCCTGGTCTTGGGTCTGATTTTAGTTCCTGTCGGGGTTTTGCTCAACATCCGCAAAAAGCAATACGTTGGAAAAAGCACAAATCCCTGGCCAATTTTCGACCTGAACCAAAGGAAGGATTGGGCCACCCTTGTTAAAATTACCCTTATTACGGTTATTTTTCTGGTTGCTTCGGTAATAGGCAGTTACCGGGCGTTCCAATATACCGAATCGGTTGAATTTTGCGGTACGCTTTGCCATAAGGAGATGGAACCTGAATATGTAACTTACCAACACTCGGCACATGCAAAAGTTACCTGTGTCGAATGTCATGTGGGACAGGGAGCAGATTGGTATGTGAAATCAAAAATGTCGGGGCTTTATCAAGTTTATTCAGTCCTTTTTAAAAAATATCCTAAGCCTATAGCAACCCCTATACATAGCCTTAGGCCTGTACGCGAAACCTGTGAACGTTGCCATTGGCCTGAAAAATTTTACTCCAGGAAATACCGCAGCCAACGCTCCTATCTGTCCGATTCGGCCAACACCGAATGGAATGTGACTTTGTTGATGAAAGTAGGCCCCGAATTTAGTCCGATGGGGCTTAGCGAAGGGATACACTGGCATATAAACAATAATTTCAAAATCGAATATATTTCATCAAGCAGCAACCGCGAAATCATTCCTTGGGTTAAGCTTACAAACCTGAAAACCGGTCAGATAAAAACTTTTATAGATGAGGACAACCCGTTGAAAGAAAAAGAAAAGGGAAATCTTGAAATACGCAACATGGATTGCATGGATTGCCACAACCGGCCTTCGCATTTGTACAAATCGGCTCCCGATTATATTGATATTGCTTTGATTAGCCGAATGTTGTCAAAAAATGTGCCCTATATTAAAAAAGCTGCCATGGAAGCGCTTAAAAACCCATTCCCCGATTCAAAAACTGCTATGGAAAGTATTGAAGCAAAAATAATGGGGTTTTATGGCACCCAACATCCAGATATACTGAAATCGAATGAGTTGGCTATCAGAAAAGCCATAAAAGTTATTCAGCAGGAGTACAAATTAAATGCTTTTCCCTACATGAAAGCTGATGCCAGCCAATACCCGAACCATATCGGACATCTCGAATCTGAAGGCTGTTTCCGTTGTCATTCAGGCAGGCATAAAACAGCCACAGGTGAATCAATCTCAATAGATTGCGATATTTGCCACACCATTATTGCACAAGGCCCAACAGGTTCAATTGCAAATTCTGCTGCTAACTCTTCCCTTGTGTTCCAGCACCCTACCGAACTTAAAGAAAAAGCTAAAACCGCTTTCTGTTCAGATTGCCACCGTTCATTATACGATTAATGTGTCGGTAACTTTAATTAAAGGTAGCACAATAATCTGTTTTTTCTTTACAAACTTTTCACAATTAATACTTTACTGTTCCAATGAAAATTCTTCTTACAGGCAGCACCGGTTACATCGGAAAAAGGCTTTTACAACAATTGCTTGAAGAAGGCCACGAGGTAACCTGTCTGGTAAGAAATCTGGAAAGGATGATGAATTCCATGCAAAACCTTGAAGGATTCAAAGGCATAGAGGCCGACCTGTTAAATCCGGTGCCTGAATCTTTTCGTTCGGTAGAGATAGACGTTGCGTTTTACTTGATCCACTCCATGTCAACCTCAATAAATGAGTTTATGACCGAAGAGGCCTTGTCAGCGAAAAACTTTGCCGATTTCGTAGGACAAACCTCATGTAAGCAAATTATCTATTTAAGTGGCATCTCAAACTCCGAGAAACTATCAAGACATTTACAGTCGCGTAAAAATGTTGAAGGCATATTAAGAGATTCGGGTAAGCATTTAACTGTTATCAGGGCTGGCATTATTGTTGGGAGTGGAAGCGCATCTTTTGAAATCATCAGGGATTTGATGGAAAAAATGCCAATTATTATTTCGCCCCAATGGGTCAAAACCCTTTGTCAACCGGTTGCAGTAGGTAATGTTATAAAATACCTTTCGGGAAGCATGCTTAACCCGAAAACTTTTGATCAAACTTTCGATATTGGTGGAGCTGAAATACTTTCGTATAAACAAATGCTTTTACAATATGCCGAGGTTAGGGGCCTGAAAAGAAGGATTTATGTTGTGCCTTTCATAAGCCCAAGGATTTCTTCGTATTGGCTGTATTTTGTAACTTCCACATCCTATTATCTGGCAGTAAACCTTGTAAACAGCATGAAAGTAGAAGTGGTATGCAAGGAAACCCGCTTGAAAGACATATTAAACATAACGCCGCTAACCTACAAAGTTGCTTGTTCACGGGCGTTGGAACGGATAAACTTAGATACAGTTCAATCCAGTTGGACAGATGCCGTTTCGATTAAGAAACCAGGGCATTTTTTCCAAAATATGGAAGTACCGGAATTTGGCATTTTGCGCGACCATAGGAGCATCCTCATCGAAGGGGATTACCAACGGGTATTGAACAAGGCATTTTCCATTGGCGGCAACACCGGCTGGTATTATGCTACGTGGATTTGGCAAATTAGAGGCATGATAGATAAAATGGTTGGAGGTGTTGGGCTAAGAAGAGGACGGCGGAATGCATCAGAACTCAATCCTGGCGATTCATTGGATTTTTGGAGGGTGCTGGTTGCTGATAAGGAAAAAATGCGGTTGCTTCTGTTTGCCGAAATGAAGGTTCCGGGCGAAGCCTGGCTCGAACTGAAACTAGTAAAGAAAAAAGACAGTTTTTATCTGCACCAAACAGCAACCTTTATGCCTAAAGGATTAAGCGGCAGGTTGTATTGGTTTTTATTACTTCCTGTACATTTGGTAATGTTTAAAGGCATGATAAAATCAATTGCTAAATAACAAGAGATGTAAAACCATGTATATTAATATCTTAACGAACCTTAACCCAGAATACTAAAAGCTTTACAAATGGAAAACAGCCTCATTAACGGCAGTACAAACCCTTGGTTAATAATCCCGATGCTGCTGTTTGCAATGCTTATTATTTATTTTCTACTAAAATTTTTCTCGTTGTTTTTCGATTTTATACAGGCAAAAGGATGCCTGACTGTTGGTTTGATTTCTTTGGTAGGGCTGCCAGGAATTGTTGCCCTCACCCTTTTTACAGGCCATACAATTATCTCCACAATTTTAATCGTTTTCGCGATAATTGGTTTGATAACGGGCTATATTGCCCGTGATTCGGAAGAAAATGTTGGTAAATTCGGGTTATTTATTATGATCGTATCAGCAATTACCCTAATCACAGCTTTTATACTTACTAATATCCTTCACCGTTTGTAGCTGCACACAATTAAATATCTAAATATTTGCATATTTTTCTTTGCTGAAAGCTACAGTGCAAATATTTATTGTACCTTTGGAATGAATTTTGCAATAAACATTATCCTAACTAAATTTAATTAAAATGAAAACTTCAATTCGTTTGGCTGTATTAATCTGTACAGCAATTGTTTTTGTTACAGCAAACATTGTAATGGCTCAAAAAGAAGGTGGCCCATGGACAATCCCAGCTAAGTACAAATCAATGAAAAGCACCGTAAAGGCCGGTGATGCTTCAATTAATGGTGTCGGGAAAAGCCTTTATATGCAACATTGCAAATCTTGCCATGGTTCCAAGGGCCTCGGTGATGGTTCAAAATCAGCAAGCTTAAAAACACTTGTACCTTCATTTGCGAGTAAATCATTTAAAGCTCAAGCAGATGGGGAAATATATTTCCAATCTTTTGTAGGCCGTGATGAAATGCCAAATTTTGAAAAGAAAATCGCCAACGAAGGAGATAAGTGGGCGGTGGTTTATTATATCAAAAGCCTTTAACCAAAACTGGTAAATACATAAAAGAGTGTCCCAAAAATGGGGCACTTTTTTTTTGCTATTTTTATGTTTCCTATATATATCAGTGTTCAGTTTTATGGTTATCTCTCCCTATCACTTTTGTGGAAGTGTTCATAATCAACTAATAAGATTGGGATTTGCGTATCCGACATCAAAAAAAAAGCAGCTATTAAGATTGTTTCCAAATTACAATACCGGTATCTATTTTTACATTTATTAATTACTTTTGTTAAATCTATATATGTAGATATTTTAAAATACATCAATAAACCTTTAAGCTCCATTTATCATGAAAATGCCAAAAAATGCGTACAACTGGATTACCATTACTGGTTTTCTTTTAGCAGTCAATAGCCTGATAGTAATAATTTTACTGTTTCTATTTTCGTTGCTCGCGAGCGAAAGCAACCCATACATGGGGCTGTTCACCTTTATTGTATCGCCGGCATTTATGGTTTTGGGCCTTCTGATGATTCCTATTGGGATATTGAACAAACAGAGGAAAATGAAAGGGAAAGAGCCAGCTAAGCAAAATTGGCCTATTCTGGATATGAACCATAAAATTCAGAGGACTGCCGTTATACGAATATCTATTATTACCCTCTTTTTACTTGTTGCAACTGCCATGGGAAGTTACGAGGCATTTCATTATACTGAATCAGTTCCGTTTTGCGGCACCTTGTGCCACGATGTTATGGAACCCGAATATGTTGCCTACCAACATTCATCCCATGCCAACGTAAAATGTGTTGAATGCCATGTTGGCGAAGGGGCAGGCTGGTATGTAAAATCGAAACTATCAGGATTGTATCAGGTTTATTCTGTACTTTTTAATAAATATTCAACACCTATCGAAACCCCTTTAAGAAATTTGCGCCCGGCCAGTGAAACCTGCGAAAAATGCCATTGGCCACAAAAATTCTATTCACAAAAGTTGCGCAACTTGCGTTCGTATGTAGCAGATTCGGGCAATACGGAATGGAATACATCGCTCTTGATGAAAATTGGCCCACAATACAGTGCCAAGGGTCTATCGGAAGGCATACACTGGCACATCAACAAAGGGATCAAGATTGAGTATATTGCCGGTTCCAACGACAGGGAAAGCATACCTTGGGTAAAACTAACCGATTTGAAAACAGGGAAAGTGAAAATTTTTATGGATGAAGAAAATCCAATGGATAAAAAAGCAATGGATACACTCGAAAAACGTACCATGGACTGCATGGATTGCCATAACCGCCCTTCGCACAAATATTTGTCGGCTCCAAACTTTATTGATAATGCCATGGTTTCCGGTTTAATACCTACAAACCTACCGTTTATTAAAATGGCTGCAATGGAAGCGTTAAAAGTCAGTTACAACACAAAAGATTCTGCCCATATCGAAATAAGGAATGTAGTAACAAATTATTACAAGGATGAATTATCGGGCGCTTATGATAATGAATTGGAGAGAATTAGCAAAGCGATTGTACAAATCCAAAATACGTACGACCAAAACGTTTTTCCTTTTATGAAAGTTGAAGCGAGCAAATATCTCGACCATATTGGCCATCTTGAATCTGACGGTTGTTTCCGTTGCCATTCCGACAGGCATAAAACTGCAACAGGTGAAACAATTTCGAGAAATTGTGATATGTGCCACAGCATTTTAGCCCAAGGCCCAACAGGAAATGTTAAGACAGTTGCTTTGGGTAATTCAATGGAGTTTGAACATCCAACTGAAATCAGGGGAAAATGGAAAACAGCATTTTGTTCCGAATGCCACAGGGTGCTTTACGAATAACCGGCTAATTCTTATTTTGAGGTGCTATTTAACAAACATTTGCAACAAGATTTACTTTTTCTTGTCCTTTTGTCTTGATACAAAAGAACGAAAAAATCAAGGCTTTATAGAAATTTCACACATCTGTACGCCTTGGTAAACACCCGCAAAACAAGGCTTGATAATTTGGGAACAACATCCTGGGAGTAGGTGAAGCTGTGTTTTGCTACGCACATGCCTACGCGGTTTCCCTTCGGCTACATCTGCGTAAAATTTCTATAAGGCCAGTCCCTAAAACCACAAAATCTACAATATTTACACAGCGCCTTCCGAACCGGTTTTGCCG
>CAJAXK010000031.1 GCA_903946925.1 uncultured Bacteroidales bacterium
AATTGCCTTCAATGTTCCATATTATGGGAGGTGGCAGTTACCCTGCTGGTGGCATAGGTGTTGATATTGGACTTTCCGGATCGCAACCCGGGATTATATATAAACTCTTCCGAAATGAAAATTATACCAACATTTCAGTCGTTGGAACCGGGGCAAGCATAGTTTTCGGAAAACAGACAGAACCTGGAACTTACACTTGCAAAGCTAGGGTTGATGGGTCGGAATGTTCACGACTTATGGAAGGTACTGCTATTGTTAGCATCACTGCGAATTTAAATAACCAAAAATTGTGCATGGTTACTTTTGACACCCTTTCAGCACACAATCGTTTAATCTGGACTAAAATTTCACCAAGCGGTGTTGATCACTACAATATTTACAAAGAAGGTTCAATTAATAACGGATTTCTCAAAATAGCAGAAGTGCCATTCTCCGCTTTTTCGTCATGGGTTGATACAACTTCAAAGCCATTGACAAAGAGCGATAGGTATAAAATTTCGGTTACTGATGTCAACCAGCATGAATATGAAAAGAGCCCTTTTCATAAAACCATTCATTTGAACATTGTGCCCGGGTTTGGGTGTTATAACCTGATGTGGAATCATTATGAGGGTTTTGAATATCTCACTTATAAGATCCATCGTAAGATTGGGCAGGGAAGCTATGAGGTTATTGACTCAGTCGCATCAAATGTAGAATCCTACACTGATTTTACGAATGGTGGAGTAGCCACTTACTATCTCGAAATTGTCAGGATTGAACCTTGCGAACCTTCAGCAAAAAGTGGTACATACAACAGCCTGACTTCCAATGAGGCTACAGCAATTCCTCTCGGAATAGAAGAACAATCTATTAAAGGATTAACTATTTCACCAAATCCGGTTCAAGATTTTCTTGACATCTCAATTTCAGGTGCCGAAACATCCACAACTTTTTGTACTGTTGGTAATGCTTTAGGCATGGAAAGTTCTTATGGTTCATTCAAAGGAAATGTACACCGCATGGATTTTTCAGGTTTAAAGCCCGGACTTTATTTTCTGCGATTGCAGAATGAAAATGGGATATCAGTTGTTAAGATACTTAAAAAGTAAGCTGGTAGTTCAAAATACCATTCCGGTTTTGCAGTAATGCACAATATCCAAATTGAACTTCAAACCATATACTATTTTTTTTTAAAGTACATGGCTTGAAGTTAGTTTAATGAGACTTTGATAGAGGTTTTTCCATTATTTAATCCTTGCATCCAATATGGTTCAATGAGGGATTATGCTACGAAACTGATTTCCTAACTGCCTATTTCAAAGTGCATCCAATCGTAATCTTTTTCCACACCAAGGGAAAGGAAGCCATGTTTATAAAAAATATCGATCATGGGTTTGTATTCCGGCCTTGCAAATCGGGCGGTAGCTTTGGATTCTTTCAACTGGTTACGTTCAGGGTCCAAATCAATGGCAATTCCCCACGAATGTCGGCTCCAATCGGTGCCGCCACGCATTTTCCTGAAGGCAAAACAACCGCCATATAGGTCAATTCCAAGTTGTTGAATTTTCGCAAGCCCATATTCTTTGAGCAAATCATCGAACACATTTTTTAAATTTCCACTTACTAATTTATGGCATCTCAACGAATTGATTTTTGTGCCTTTGTCCCAAGATAGAACCATTGGGTAAGGCAGGATCAGCTTTGTTAAATAAGGCGAACCGCTTTCGGTCGGTGTGCCATATTTCTTGAAAAGTTCGGAGGTTGTAATCATAATTGTTTGTTATTTTAATGGTTAATATTGGAGGTTGCTTTAATTATGATGCTGGAATCGGATGTTTTTCGGGGTGGGAAACGAATAGAAAGAACAAAGTTAATACATTCCTAAACCCTGCATTTGCCAACCCTGCAATTTGTGTAACCCAATTTGCTTGTAACTGTCTGGTATTGGTACAAATAAAGTGGTGGCATTAATTCTGTTAGCTATATAACAATAAATTGAGAAATTAGTTTATTTTTGCCCCTCAACAGACAATTTCTCCAATTAAAAACTAAAACTTGATTCTATGTTAAAAAATCACCCAAAGGGTTTACTGGTAGCCTTTTTTACCAATATGGGCGAACGATTTGGATTTTACACCATGATGGCCATCCTGGTAATGTTCCTTCAGGCACGTTAT
>CAJAXK010000032.1 GCA_903946925.1 uncultured Bacteroidales bacterium
GGTGTTTCGAGTGATATGCGCGATATTGAAACCGCTGCTGCCGATGGCAACCACCGTGCACAGGTTGCGCTCGATATTTATCATTACCGTATCAAAAAGTACATTGGTGCTTATGCGGCGGCAATGGATGGGGTTGATGTTGTGATTTTTACAGGCGGTGTTGGCGAAAATGGCTGGGAAACTAGGGAAGAAGTAAGCAAAGGACTTGAATTTATGGGCATTGAGTTTGATAAGGCGAAGAACACAAAACTCCGTGGCAAAGAAGCGCTTATCAGCAAACCAGAATCGAAGGTTACGGTTATGGTTGTTCCTACCAACGAGGAACTTGTTATTGCCGAAGATACTTTTGAGATTGTAACTAAGTAAAAAAAACTGCATGTTGTAAACGAAAGAAGGCAGCCGAGGCTGCCTTCTTCGTTTCATTATTTGGGCTACATATTATTTTGATGTGCTGGCTTATAACTTGACGGAAAAGGAATTAGAATTTACTTTTTGATTGGTATTATTGATTTGAATACATTCTCGTCCCCTTACTTTTTGCTTGATCAAAAAGTAACCAAAAATCAAGGCATTATAAAAATACAATGCGTTTCTAAGCCGAAGGCATCTTCCCGCAATACAAGGCATGGGAGATGGCACAATTCCAAGCTTTTGTCCTTGCTGTGTATTGCTACGCACATGCCTTCCGCACATACCTCCGGCTAAGAACCGCTATCGTATTTTTATAATGCCTGTCCTTCGCAAGATAGTTTTTGCTTGAGGAAAAACCGGTTTGGAAGGCTCTGGTAAATATTGGTAAATTCGAGGTTTTAAGGCCTTGACTTTTTGGCCCTTTTGCGTCAAGGCACAAGGACAAGAAAAAAGGCTGAAACTCATTCCGAAAAATACCTAAAACCGCTAAAAGCCCTTCAGAACAGCAAATTGATATTTAGTCGTTATTTGTCAATCTTGTTCCTCGCCTCGTATATACATCACCTTTTTTGTAACTCTCCGCCCAGAATCATAAAAGGTAAATTCACCGTCCCAGCAGAAACGCAACTCATCGTTTTTAGTTAGCCAAAGCGCATAACCTTTATACTCGATTTTGCCATTTTGATTATAGCGCCTTATGCGCATCAAGCTATCATTCAAGTATTTGATTCTCATCATCTTCGTGCCGGAATTGTTGTAATAGGTACATTTTTTTGCTTCGTTGCCATGTTTGTACCAACCTCTAAAGGTTTGTATTTCCGGGTTCAATTTTGAATGCGAAACCCAATATCCATCTTTTTTCCCATCAACATCAAACTGGTTTTTCTTGTGAAAACACATTTGTGGGAACAAGTACAAGGTGGTACTTGTGAGCATTAGCACTAAAAAGAAACGCATGAGTGCTGAAAACATGGCTATTTGCTTAATTTAAAACTTATTGGCATATTGAATTGGACCCTGACAGCTTCCCCATTTTGCTTGCCTGGCTGCCATTTGGGCATTGAACTTACCACGCGCACAGCTTCGGCATCGCAACTTTCGTCAATCCCTCTTAACAATTTTACATTGCCAATTGAGCCATCTTTCTCAACAACGAATGAAACAAAAACTTTCCCTTGAATGCCTTTTTCGATGGCTTTTGCTGGATATTTCAGGTTATTCATTAAAAAATTTGTCCTTCCTTCGTCACCGCCTGGAAATTGTGGCATTTCTTCAACAACTGTAAATACTTCATCAGTTGGAACCGAAACTTCGGTTGGTGGTGGCGGCGGTGGGGGAGGTGGTGGTGGGATTGATTCGGTTGCCTGTTGGCAACTTACCGAGAAAGCCACTGCCAGGCAAACAGCTACCGGCAATACTAAAATTGCTTTCAATTGTGCAAATTTTGAATTTTTCTTGTAAAACATGGTTAACCTCCTTTTTATTAATGAGTAATTGAAATTGTTGCCCAGGACAACTGCCAGGGCTACTTTATCTTGAGCGAAAAGAATCCCTGTGTATGTTACAGGATCAGTACCCGAACTGATGACTGCTTTATCGGCTTCAAATTCGTGGGTTTCGCGTAATGATTTGCCTATCAATGGAATAAACGGGTTGATCCAAAATACGGCCTGTAAAATTTCCACCAACAAAATATCAAAACTGTGAAACGATTCTATATGTATGGACTCATGCCTGATAATTTCATTCAGATTTGGGCTGTCTAGCAGTCGGACTGGCAAATACATGGTGTTCAAAAATGAAAACGGAGGGATATATGTAAAACTCCAAATCAAATTTTTGTCGTTAATAATTGTTTTTGCCCCATTTTTATTTAGCTTATAAATTGTAAACAACCTGATCAGCAATCTCGAAACAAATATCCCTAAGCCAACAAAATAGAGATAGGCCAAAAGATTTTCAACTCTTGGTATATTGCTGACACTCGAACTGATGATTATTGGTGATAATGTGATTGTTCTTATAATGCTGTTGCCAGTTGCCATAATTTTACTTGCAGAATAAAATTCAGGGAAAAAGGTCAGGATTGGAATAAGTATGGAGAACAGCAAGGCTGAAAGCAAGTAAATGCGGTTAAACCTGAACAAAGGTTCCTTGCGCAGGAAAATTACAAAAGCCGCATAAAAAATTCCCAGCGACACTATACTTGCCAGTAAATATGTGAGGATTGCGTTCATTTTGTGTCTTTTTTATGGTTTTCTATCTGTGCTTCAACAAGCAACTTTATCTCTTCCAATTCTTTGATGCTTAGGTTTTCGCTTTGGGCAAAAAAAGAAGCCAAAGCTTTGTACGAACTGCTGAAATAATTACGGGTAAAATTGTTGAGGTATTCGCGCGAATAGTCTTCTTTGTTTACCAAAGGATAGTATTCATGTGTCCGCCCATAAGCTTTATGGGCAATAAAACCCTTCTGCTCCAATATCCTGACTATGGTCGAAACTGTGTTGTAGGCAGGCTTTGGTTCGGGCAACAGGTTTACCATATCGTTTACGAACCCCTTCCCCAAATCCCAAAGGACTTGCATAATTTGCTCTTCAGCTTTTGTTAATTTTTTCATTGTTGTAAATTGCATTGCAAATATACAACTAAAAATATAGTTATACAACTAAAAGTTTAATTTTGGTAAAAATATTTTATAATTACAACAATATGAATGGTTTGAAAATTATACCCTTGATTTAGGATTTAGGCTAATTCTTATTTTGAGGTGCTATTTAACAAACATTTGCTACAAGATTTTTTTTTTGTCCTTTGTCTTGACACAAAGGACAAAAAGTCAAGGCTTTATATAAATTTTACACATCTGTACACCTTGGTAAACACCCGCAAAACAAGGCTTGACAGTTTGGGTACAATATCTTGGGAGCAGGTGAAGCTGTGTTTTGCTACGCACATGCCAACGCGGTTTACCTTCGGCTACATCTGCGTAAAATTTCTATAAGGCCAGTCCCTAA
>CAJAXK010000033.1 GCA_903946925.1 uncultured Bacteroidales bacterium
ACGGAAGTCAATTGTTTTTGAGCTTCCACAGCCACAAGCACTTTCGTGTTCGGGTTTTACGTTATTTAGAGCGTCTTTCATTGTTGGGAAAATTATTGTTGATGCTTTTGTGGGTTTGAGCTCTGTCTCAGGACTGAGATCGATATTGTGTTTTTTAATGTATGCCACAGCTTCTTTGAGGAATTCGTGTTCGTTATGGTCGCGTAAATGTTCGAGGTGTGCCAAAATTGTGTTTCGCCCTTGTGTAACAATAGTTTCCATTACAATCGTTTCGTTGTAGGGCTCAGCCTCGCGCTCAATAATTTCAATCGCGCCTTCAGGGCAATGGCCTAAGCAGGCACCCAAGCCATCGCAAAACAAATCGCTGATAAGCCTTGCTTTGCCGTCAATTATTTGTAAGGCTCCTTCGTGGCAATTGGGAATGCACAAGCCGCATCCATTACATTTTTCCTCGTCAATCTGTATGATTTTTCTTAGCATTTGCAATTACTTTTTAATTTAGATTATTTATATGTTTTTCAGTAGTTTAGCGGGAAAATCGACAATCTGTTTTATTAAATCCTGTTCAACAAAGGCAGTAACAATTTATTTGGGTTAATGATTTATTCGAAATTATTCAGATTAGCCTCAAATTTTTTTAATCAATCAGCCTTTTATTTATTCAGTTTAAAAACCATTATCATTATCATTTTCAGATTGATAGCCTAAGTAACCAATTTTAATTACCATGCTTTATTGTATAAACAGGTATTGAAGTAATTGAATGCGCAAATATACACACAAATGTATTAAAAACTATAAAATTTGTGAAAGAAAATTGTGATTCATGTATCACTGTAGGATTAGTATGATGGTTTTCCACTTCCTTTTCAAAATCACTTATTCAAAAAAGAAACTGGACTTCCTGATCTTGAAGTTTTAATCGTTCGAAACCATGCACATATTAGCCAGCCTATAAAGCAAACGGGCGCCAACGTTGGCATCCCATTCATCGCTTCCTGGAGCAACTTCGTTGAGGTCGAAGCCAATGATTTTTCGGCCTGATTGAACGAGTCTTTCAATGAGGAAAAGTGCCTGTTCCAATTCGAGCCCGCCGGGGACAGGCGTGCCTGTGTTTGGGCAAAGCTTCGGGTCGAGGCCATCAATGTCAAAACTCAGATAAATATTTTGGGGCAACAATGAAATGATGTTTTCGCAGATTTCTGCCCAGTTTTTACCATTAAACTGCTGTTGTTTGATGTCGCGGTCGAAAAAGGTGGAAATCCGCTTATCCGACTGTATGAGTTTTAGTTCGGCTTCGCAATAATCGCGTATGCCAACCTGCACAAGATGTGATATTTGCTGAATTTTAAGAGCATTGAACATTATGGAAGCATGGGAGAATTCGAAACCTTCGTATGCTTCGCGCAAATCGGCATGGGCATCAATATGCAGTATGCCGAATGATTGGTTTATATCGGCCAAAGCTTGCATCAAACCTAAAGGCGTACTATGGTCGCCACCAAGTACTGCAACTATTTTTTTTTGGTTTAACAGAATAGTTGATTCGTTTTTCAGCCAATGGTTCAATTCAAGGCAGGCTTTATTTATTTCGCCTAATGTAGCCAGCATATCGGGGTGTTGTTCCGCTTTGTTCCCTTCCGAAAGTTTTTCGATGTAGAGTTCGGCATTTTCGCGCAAATCAGCACCTTGCGACTTGATATGCGGGTTAATTCCGCGCATGGCAATGCCTAGTTTCCAAGCATCTTTTACAAAAGGGTCGTACAAATCAACCTGATACGATGCTTCCAGTATGGCCTCTGGAGCTTCCGCAGTGCCGGCCTGGTACGATACGGTTACTTCCCAGGGAACTGGAATTATAACAAGTTTGGCCTCGTCCGTATTAAATGGTAAACCGTAAATATTGCCATTCAAATCGCCTAAACCATTAGGGTCGAAGTCTTTGATTTTATTGTTCAAGCTCATAATTGGGCATTTAAGATGTAATGCTTAGATATTGTCTGGCTATGTTTTATGGATTCAACAGCAAGCTTTTTTTGCCACGTACAGGCAGCTTTGAAAACGCAATTTACGACAAATAACCCAGAAACAATTCCATTCCTTTCATTTTCTGTTCATCCAATGGGTAGCTGATATCGTTGTTGAGGTACGAAATAAGTTGCTCGGTTGAAATGTGCAGTTTTTCGGCCATAATTATCGATTGTTCGCGATGGAGGATTCCCCACGAAAGGGCTTCCTGAAATGACTTAACAAACACATCAGGAAGGGCTTTGCGCGAAATCCAAACTGCAAATACAAATGGAAGCCCTGTAAACTTTATCCATTCGCCGGCAAGGTCGTAACAAAAAGGATATTGTGAGCAAAGCCCAAAGGTTTTATCGCCAATAAGCACCACGCCTTCATCAGCAGATAGCTTGTTATTTAGTTCCGACAAGCTTTTCCATTCAGGGTTTATTTTCCAGTATTTCTGTGCCAATATGCGGGCCAGGTTTACCGAAGTACGGCTATCGGTATCCAAATAAATTGTTTTGAGTTTATCCAACCCAATGTTGGCAAGCAACAAAACCGATTTTACATCTTTATTGGCACCAATACACAAATTGCCGATTAACTGGTAGCCCTGTATTCCTGGTAAAGCGCCTACGGGAATCAAACCAATATCGGCTTCATTGGTAATAAGTTTACGCGCACATTCCGAAGGCACATCGAGACTCAGTTCAAATCCTGAAAGCAAACCGGAATGTTTCAACCCATAAATAAATGGTAGTGTGTTGTAATAGGAAACGGCTGTAATGCGGATTGGGTTCATGTGGCGAAAGTATAAAAAATGAGCGGAATGGTTATCAGTTATTGGTTATTAGTTATTGGGCTATTGGTTATTGGAGGATACTGAGTCGAAATGTTATTGGGTAATGGTTATTGGGTTAATGGTTATTGGGTTAATGGTTATTGGGTTAATGGTTATTGGGTTCGGGATTATAATGACAGACTGAGTTTTTAATTGTTTTACAGTGCATTGCAAATAGCAGCGAATAAAACTTAAAATAGTGTGACTTTTTTCCGAATTTTGCCCAAATAATACAAACCACCATGCTTTCATTAATCGAATTATTCAAATACATACTTCCGTCGCTTGTTGTGCTCGCCACAGCTTATTACCTGCTAAAACTGTTTTTGGACAAGGAAGCGGAGAAGACCCAATTCCAAAAGAAGTTGGATGTTCAAAAAATTACCCTTCCTGTCAGGATGCAGGCGTATGAAAGGTTGGTTTTGCTGCTTGAGCGCATTGAACCAGCCGGACTTTTGGTAAGGAGTAACCGTGCGGGTATGTCGGCTTCCGAATTGCACTCAGAGTTAATACAGTCCATACGATCCGAATTTGACCATAACCTTTCGCAGCAGTTATATGTTTCGGCAAAAGCTTGGGAAATGGTGCGGAACGCGCGCGAGGAAACTGTTAAGCGTTTTAATACAACGGCAATGCAATTGCCAACAGATGCTTCTGCTGCCGATTTAGCAAGCTTAATACTAATTAACGATATGGATACCGAAAAATCCGCTGTTAAAGATGCTCTCGACTTTCTGAAAATTGAAGCAAGGAATAACTTCTTTTAGGGTTTTGACTTGGATAGAATTTAATTAAATCAGTAAATCCTGAACTTTTAGCCCCCAATTTTGTTTAATTATTTAAATAAATTATTAAACAATGAGACGCATAGAGTTTTTTCAGTTTGTTCCAGCGGATATAAATGTGGTTTGGGATTTTTTCTCATCACCGGCTAATCTCTCAAAAATTACACCTGCCGAAATGGGATTTATAATTACATCGCCTGAGCAACCTAAAATGTACCCAGGCATGTTTATCACCTATAAAGTAAGTCCGGTTTTAGGTATTCAAATGAATTGGGTAACGGAAATAACACAAGTGCAAGAGCATAAATTTTTCATTGACGAACAACGAAGTGGCCCTTACAGCATTTGGCATCACGAACATCATTTCAGGGAAGTGAAAAACGGGGTAGAAATGCATGATATTTTGTATTACCAACTGCCATTTGGCTTTATTGGCGATATCACCGATTTCTTATTTGTTAAGAAGAAAGTGGAAAGTATTTTCGATTTCAGGGAGAAACGGGTTGAAGATTTGTTCCCAACCACCAAAAATGGAAGATTTTAAAATCCTTTTTGTGACCCAGTTATTGCTTGATCACAAAATCACTTTCCGAAACTTCAATTTCCAAATCAGCTCCCACAAGCTCAACGAGCCATTTGTAGTTCCGTTTTATAATAAGCCTGATTTCAGTGAAACCCATCACAGGGAATTTGAGTGTTGCAAACATAACCTCTATCTTTAAAATTAGTAGGATAAATCTGATAGCGTTTTTATATACAGCTTTTTGATTATATGTTCATTTCCATATTTGCGAAAAGTAACTGCCTTTTAATTGAAAAGTTTCAAAATAAACTTTCAGGTATTTATAGCCCAAAATTCAATCAAATACACTGTGCCTTGACCCTTACAATCTGTATCCAATATTTATTTTTGCCGAACAAACCTTGCAATTAGTCGTTTTTATTACTTTTGGATAAATTCTTCATCTATTCCAAAGCTTCAACCCGATCAATTATGCCATTCTATACTACCCTGGGAAGTATTCCCCATAAACGCCACACGCAATTCCGCAAACCCGATGGCGGCCTGTACTCGGAGCAACTTGTTAGTACCGAAGGGTTTTCCGACACCTATTCAATAACTTACCACGTTTATCCACCTACCATGGTGAGTGCCATTGAAGAGCCTTATTCGGTTGCTCCTGAAATTGCCCTAATAAATAATACCCAAAACCGCAGCTTTCAGGGCTTTTCGATTACGCCAGCTGACGATTACCTCCAAAGCCGTGTTCAGGTTTTGGTAAACAACGATGTGTATATTTCGTTGGCTGCTCCAAAGCAATCCATGAAGGATTATTTTTACCGCAATTCATCTGCCGATGAGCTGATATTTATCCACGAAGGCAGAGGCAAGTTGCTCACCATGTATGGCGAAATCCCTTTCAGTTATGGCGACCACGTCGTTATTCCGCGTGGGGTTACCTACCAATTGGAGTTCGAAACCGAAAACAACCGTTTGTTTATTGTCGAATCCTTTACTCCTTTCCGCTTCCCGAAACGCTATGTGAACAACCACGGACAATTGCTCGAAAATTCACCGCTTTGCGAACGTGATATAAAAATCCCTCAAAACCTAATTACCCACGACGAAAAAGGCGATTTCAAAGTTTTGATCAAAAAGAATGATATGATTTTCTCCTATCATTTTGCAGCACATCCATTCGATGTGGTTGGTTGGGATGGTTGCCATTATCCTTGGTCGTTTTCAATCCACGATTTTGAACCTATTACCGGAAGGGTGCACCAGCCGCCACCAGTTCACCAAACCGTTGAAGCCCATAATTTCGTGATGTGTGCTTTTGTGCCAAGGCTATATGATTACCATCCCAAAGCTATTCCAGCGCCATATAACCACAGCAATGTGGATGCCGATGAAGTACTGTATTATGTGGATGGCGAATTTATGAGCCGCAAGCATGTCGAACGCGGGCAAATTACCCTTCACCCCATCGGCCTTGTTCACGGTCCGCATCCTGGCGCGGTCGAAAAAAGCATCGGACTTACCGAAACCCGCGAATTAGCCGTGATGGTTGACACTTTCAAGCCACTCAAGCTCACCCGACAGGCTTTCGAAATAGAAGAAAAAGAATATTACAAATCTTGGATCGGGTAAGCCCCTAACAACCTCATGAAAGACTTTACCAACATTAACCAAGTTAACCAAAATCAAACCAATACAAAAATGAACACCAACAACCCCGACTTCCTGCCTCTCAATGGCACCGATTATGTTGAATTTTATGTAGGTAATGCCAAGCAGGCCGCACATTACTACCAAACCGCATTCGGATTCCAGCCTCTGGCTTATGCCGGATTGGAAACAGGTCTAACTGACCGTACATCGTATGTGTTGCAACAAGGTAAAATACGGTTTATTTTAACCACTGCGCTTTTACCCGATTCCGAAATTGGCGAGCATGTAAAACAGCATGGAGATGGTGTTAAGGTAGTGGCCTTATGGGTGGACAATGCCCGCAAAGCCTTCGAGGAAACCACCAGCCGGGGCGCAAAACCCTACCTGCAACCAACCGTACAATCCGATGCCAACGGCGAAGTGGTGTTGTCGGGCATACATATTTACGGTGAAACAGTGCATATTTTTGTCGAGCGAAAAAACTATAAAGGGGTTTTCCTTCCGGGATATGTAAAATGGGAACCCGAATACCAGCCAACCGATGTAGGTTTGAAATATGTGGACCACATGGTTGGCAATGTGGATTGGGGCCAAATGAACACCTGGACCGAGTTTTATGCCAATGTAATGGGTTTCAAACAACTGATTTCTTTCGACGATACCGATATTTCGACCGAATATACGGCTTTGATGAGTAAGGTAATGTCCAACAACAACGGGTATATAAAGTTCCCGATAAACGAACCCGCCAAAGGCAAAAAGAAATCGCAGATTGAAGAATACATTGATTATTACAAAGGTTCGGGCGTGCAGCATGTAGCCATGGCAACTGATAATATTATGTTTACAGTAGGCGAATTGCGCAAAAGGGGTGTTGAATTCCTCACCGTGCCCGAAACCTATTACGAAACCGTAACCGATCGCGTTGGCCTTATTGAAGAAGATTTAAAAGTGCTGCAAAACCTTGGCGTTTTGATTGACCGCGACGACGAAGGCTACCTACTGCAATTGTTCACCAAACCCGTTGAAGACCGCCCGACCGTATTTTTCGAAATCATACAGCGCAAAGGAGCCAAATCCTTTGGCAAAGGCAATTTCAAAGCCCTGTTCGAAAGCATTGAAAGGGAACAGGCAAGGCGCGGCACGCTATAATTAGAGTATGTTTTTTAAGTTGGTTTAATTGAGAATGTACGAATTTAGATTTACGATTTGTTTTCAGCGAGTTATATTCGTCAATCGTAACTCGTACATCGTAAATAAAATTAAAACCCGACTCTATGGGCAGACTCTAATTAATCTGACCCAGTGTTCTTAGCCCTAAAAACTTGAACCCGACAGAGAATTTCTGCCGGGTTCCGCGTTTTTATGCATACAAATAATTGCAAATTTTGGTTGGATGAGCAGTGTTTGTATTTACCTTTGATTGTCTTAAATAAATGTTTTATATGAAAATTTTACTCGTCACACTTATTGCGCTCTTTTTACTTTTCACAAAGGTTGATGCCCAACAATGGCAGGATGTTACACCTTCTGGGTACGAAAATTCCTATTTCATAAGTGAAAGTTTTATCAGTGCAGCCGAAGGTTGGCTCTTTACCGAACCTCTACCTCACGACAATCACGAACTGTTGCACACCTCCGATGGCGCAAATACATTCGAAAGATTGCTGGTTCTGCCATATGGTTACGAATGCCATAAAATTCAGATGTTGGATAGTTTGTATGGGTATGCCAAAATTAATAATTCACCTGATTATAAAAATTATTTTTGGAATACCACGGATGGTGGAAAAACATGGCAGGATATTACGGATACAGCCTTATTTAACCCTAATAGGCCATTGTTTGGCTATAACACTTTCTACTTTGTAAACCATAACCTGGGTTTTTTTGCCGGGGGCAATGTTATTTACAGGACAGAAAATGCAGGCTTAAACTGGAGCAAAATGAATTTCCCAACCATGATTGATAGCGTTTCCACATTGTCTTTGGGCATTCATACCATTTACTTTACCGATGAAAAATACGGCTGGGTAGCATGTTCAATTTTTATGGATGCTGGCGTTGGATTGAAAACAACCGACGGAGGTCTAAACTGGGTTGTCTGTGCGCCTGTAGCTGGCTATTTGTACAATGTCCATTTTGCTGACAGCCTCAATGGTGGTATGGTTGGTAGTGGCACAAATAAAAGGATAGTAGGGACACAAAACAACTTCGAATCATTTTCATACGACTATGACGGCGATTGGAACCAATGGCCAACAGCAATCTGTTACCAGAATGATTCAACAATATGGGTAAGTGGCTTGCCTCCAATAATTAACAGGAGCACGGACAGAGGCCAAACATTTACTGCCTACGACACCAGCTACGCCTCCTCCAACGAATACACTTTTATAGATAACATTCAGTTTTTCGGCCATACCGGATTTGCCTTTTCACCTGTAGCCCTATTGAAACTGGTTGATACCCTAATAACTACAAATAAGGAGGTATTCCCTTCGAAATTTGAACTGCGGGTTTCACCCAATCCTGTAACCGATAAATGTGAGATTTCCGTTAAGCTTCCAAGCACTGAAAATGCAATTTTAGAAATTTATTCTACCCAAGGTATGCTGATGAAGAAATTGGAAAACAAATTATTATCTGGCAACAACAAATTGCACTTCGATATGCACAACTGGAAGCCAGGAGTATATTTTCTCCGTTTTACTTCATTCGGGAATCAGACTACAAGGAAGATTATAAAGAAGTAGTGCCGTTCTTCTAAACCTTGTATTTCCAATCCCGCGCAAACCACAAAAACGCCCCTAACCTATCATGTTAGGGGCATTACATTATATCAGTAATTCAATCAGTCAATTTTATCCATTTTCTATTCCTGATTAATTACAATGCCGGCCTCAAGCGCACTATATTCGGGATATGCTCTAAATATCGTATTTCCCATTTTATGCTTGCTGTTCTAATAGAACAGGGGCTGACGCCTGTTTTTTTGTTATATCCACAATAACAATTGCCCAACCGGAATTTTGCTTAGTTTAAGATAAAGGTGGCTGTGCATTTTTCGCGTTTCGACCTTTGCGCTGCGCTATAAGTTTGGAATACGATTCAATGCGCTGGTTCAATTCGTTCACAAAGTTGGTGTATGCTGATTCGCCATTTACGATTATCAGGGCATTTATTCGGTTAATAATAGTGCGATAGGCTTCGTCCAATTGCAGCCGAACCTCTTTCATTTGTAATTGGGTTTTGCCCGCTTCTTCGGTATAACGGCCCTTCTTAAGGTCGTCGAAAGCATTGTTGTTGGCTTGCAGCTCGTTTACCCAATCGGCTATGCCAATTATGGCCAAATCGGCAGCGCCAATGGTGTTAAAATCGTTTATCAGGCTGTTGATGGCGGCTGTTTCCTCGTCGTACGATTTTCGGGTAAGGTTGCTGTGGTTCCCAATAATTACCTGGAGACGTGAGGCTGCTTGTTGCACCTCGGGGCGGAAATGCCTGCCTGCCGATTTTATGGCATCGCTAAGCCCAATATATGTGCTATCGCGCAAATCATCAGCTTCGGCAATATCATCGGTGAGCATACTTTTGCGGATCACGTCCAAGGCTAAGCTTTCATTGGAAAAAATGGGCAGGTATGCCGCGAAGGCCGCATCAACCTTTAAGGTTGCCGGGTTAAAAGTGTGTACAAGGCCTTTAAAATCGGCATGAAACTGGAAATGCTCTTCGTTGTGGAGCTTCTTTAAACTTAATTCGTTGATTTTCATTTTTTGGGTTTTAATAATTGGTTGTTAACTATATGGATTTGGTAGTATATTCATCAATAAAGGCCGTAATTTGACTATAATTCAAGTGATTTTTCATGCTGCAAGCTGCACAGGCCAATTTCCCAGGTGATTTTGATTGCTGCAAGCTGCACGGGCCAATTTCCAAGGTGATTTTGGTTGCTGCAAGCTGCATGGGCCAATATCCCCGGTGATTTCGGTTGCTGCATGCTGCATGGGCAAATATCCCTTGTGATTTTGGTTGCTGCAAGTTTTATAGGCATAAGGAATCAAGAAAGTGGTCAAGAACAAACAGTAGGGGATGGGTTGAGGGATTTTCGCGTTACTAAACAGATCAAAAAACGTATAACCTCGAACAAATACTTCAAACGGCCTATTGTTTGTCAAAAATACAAAGTTTTGGTTTGCAATATCGTTGGAAGGAAAATTAATTTATTTTCAAACCATTGCACCCATCTGGATTTTTTGCCCTACTTTTACTGAATAGAAGTATCCCGAACATTTTTATAAACCTTGTGACTTTTTTATCATTAGACCCATTGCTTTAACCCTTTAAATATCAATGTATGAAATGTTCATTTACGCTTGTCCTTAGTATTATTTGTTTAGTACTATCCGAAATGGCTGAAGCACAGGTAATGTTTCCACCTGAAAACCTCCAAGTTGATCCAATTACACTCACAGCCCAGTGGTCGAAACCGCATAATACAATTCTGGAAGAGAATTTTGAAGGGCTTACTTTCCCGCCAGCAGGTTGGATGTCAACAACACAAGGGGTAGGTTGGTTTGTTACTAACCATACAACCTCTTTATATCCAGTTCCTCCACACACCTATTATGCAGTTGCTACCGACCAAATCCCTGGGCAACCGAACAATGGATGTTGCGATTATCTTATAACTCCAATTTTAAACTTATCTGAAGCACCAGGATACAAGCTTGTGTTCTTAAGTTATTTTTCTGACGTCTATTTCCAGAGCCTTGCCTACGTTAAAATGAGCATAGATAATGGAATCAACTGGACGACTATATCAACACTTACGGCATCAAATGGATGGAAACAGGTTGTTGTGGATTTATCGCCTTATTCAGGTGTTAATGGCCTAACTTCTGTACGGTTTGCTTTTCATTCAGATTGTTATATAACGGCAATCTCAGGTTGGGCTATTGATGATGTAAAAATAAGTTCGGAAGCCATGCAAGTAACTGGCTATAACGTTTATGTTGGCGATTCGTTGGTAACAACTACCACTGAACTTTCGTGCCAAATACCACCCTCATTGGCTTATTATGGCGATACGATTACTGTGTATGTTGCCGCCGGATATGCGCAAGGCATTTCTGCAAAAGATTCGGTTAGCTTTGTTTCGCAGTATTTATTCAAACCCAACGGCTTGCAGGTTACAAGCACCGGCAACCAGGCACACCTTACGTGGAACCCGCCATTCGATTCGGTTGCAGGTAGTGTGCCTCCCAATTTGATAAATTATAATGTCTATCGCGCCGGACAACTATTGACAACTTTGGATAATACGATGACAGGATTGTGGGTAGAATGCAGTACCCCTGACACCGTTTGTTTTGAAATTTCGGCACTCTATGATTTGACAGCGTATGGCTATCCGGGTCAGATTGGGGAGTCGCTGCACGATGGGCCGGCTTGTGTTTTTATTCATTTCGGGTACGAACTCCCATTTACCGAAGACTGGGCCGCAGGGCAGTTTGGTTCCAACCAATGGGTTGCGGAAGCCAATTGGGCCATAGACCAGCAGGCCGGAAACCCAGTCCCTTCAGTCATTTTTAAAGGCTTGCCTTTGTTGGCGAACTACGAAAAATCGCTCGAAAGTTACTGGATTGACGCCTCCACCATAACCACCACCACACCGTATAAGATATGGCTCGATTTTGATTTGAAGCGCAACGCCGATTCGGCCATTTCGGCAGACGAAAAGCTATCTGTCGAAGTTTGGGTTGAGGGTGCCTGGGTTATGGTGCAGGAATTTGGCAACACGGGACTAACAACATGGACAACCGAACATTTGCTTATTTCCCCGGCTGTTAAAAACCGGGTGTTTAAATTTCGGTTCAGGGCGCATGGCTTAGCCTCGAACCATATAATTTCGTGGGAAGTTGATAATATAAAGGTTTATACTGAATTACTTTTTCCTTCCCCTACAAACCTATACGCTTTTTGCGGTGCCACCGATGATTTTCAACTTACATGGCAGGCAGGTATAAGTGCAACCTTAAAGGAATATGTACTTGATGATGGTTCTGCTGAAAATGTTTGGTCAATCAGTCAGGGTGCTGAAGCTTGGTTGGGAAACGAATTTGCAGTAAGCGAAAGTGGGGTATTGCAGAGCCTGGATTTATACTGGGAGATGAATGCAAGTGCGGGGTCCGATATGTTAACAGTGGATATTTTTAACTCAAACCAAGATCTGATTGGGTCATCAGCACCATTTAGCACTGTGAACGATGCCTGGCAAAGCATACCGTTGCCCGATGTGCCATTTGATGGCACCTTTTATGCCATGGTACACTGGAACAATACGGCTGCTGCATCGGATTATTTGGGGAGCGACGAAAACGGCCCGAACGCTTCAGACAATTATGGATGGTACTACGATGGTGCATCTTGGGTACACCTTAGCAATTTTGGTTATGCGCATAATGTTTTTATGCTTCGTGCTACAACTCTCATAGGGGTTGATCACCTAAAGGCTACTTTTGGGAAAGTTTCTATCAACAATACAACACGCCCAACAAGGACACTAGACAATTTCCCCCAACTCAGCAGCAAACCCGGAAGGCAAAAAGTAATTAGTCCACCAGCAAAATTCAAAAGTACAAATGGCCTGATGGGCTATCAGGTATATCGCAGGGATTATACAAAATTTCCACCTGCTCCAAACCCTGGTGTAGGGGATTTTGAATTGATTGCCACTGTTAATGGTACTGCTTACACTGATTATAACGTACCTTTCATTCATAATAATTGTTTCGAATATTTTGTGAAAGCCGTTTACGACGAAGGAATATCCGGACCTTCAAACATTGATTGGAGTTGGGTAAAAGTAGGTTTGGAACCTGAAATAAAAGCCGAAATAACGGTAGCACCAAACCCTGCAAACAGTTATGTAAGCCTTCAATTTCCAAACTCTATACAGTTGGTGCAACTTTTTAATTATTCGGGAATAATGGTTTTTGAACAGAAACTCAAAGGTGAAACCTCGTTGCAAATAAACACCACAGCATACCCGCAAGGAGTATATGTTATCCGTTTCTCGAATGGGAAATCCGAATCGGTAATCAGGAAGTTGGTGGTGGCGCATTGATTTAATTCTCAGGATGCACAGCCCTGAAAGGGCGTTATATGTCAACACCGGGTGAAGCCCAGTGTTATAAGTAATATGGGTTCAGCCCTGAAAGGGCGCAATACCTAATCCCAAACATACCGCTCATCATAATCAATCTTATACTTCTTGAGAAAGGCCCTGTATTCTTCCTGAAAAGTTTTCTTGCGGTGGTGTTCATGCTGGTTTTCGATATAGGCCATAACTATATCCACTTGCGATGGATTTACAGAAAAAGCACCATAACCATCCTGCCAGTAAAAATTGCTCAACGATTCATTTTTGGTCTTTATCCATTTTGATGAGTGTGATTTCAACACTTCCAGTAAGTTCATCAAAGCTATTTTTTTAGATAACATACAAAGTATATGCACATGATCGGTATAACCACCAATTTTCAAAACCGAGGATTCCATGTTGTTGCAAATACCTCCTAAATAGCTATAAAGCTCTTTATCGTAAGGCGGAAGGATGATGGGCTGCCGATACTTGGTACTAAAAACTATATGGATGTAGTTCTTTACTAAGGATTGTCCCATAGGATTTTTGTTATAACGATGGGCTGCGCCCATCGTTTGTGTTTCGACGGGCTGCGCCCATCGTTGACATAGTTCGCCCCTTCAGGGCTTGTGGGTGGAATGTTTTAACCGATCGGGTGATGATCGTGGAATTTCTTCAACCTGTATTCCAAATCGGGGAACTGGGTGCGCATTACCAGCGAAACACAGGCGCGTAGGCCTTCAGTATGCTCGCTACCGGTAATGGAAAGCGAAATGGCGCTGATTCCGTAATAAAGCAGTTCCACAATCAAATCAGGTCCATCAAACCCCGGATACATAATGGTGAAATAGAAACCATCGGCTATAGGTTTGTCAATATCCTTATCGTAAACAATTTTAAACCCATTATCGAGGAAGAGTTTCTTCATTATTTTGGCTTTTTCGCCATATTCCTTTACTTCTTCCACAAAGTTGAATTTGCCTTCGTTAGCCGCCTTGAGGATGGCTGCAAGTGCATACTGTGCCGAGTGCGCAGTCCCTGAACTGAGCGAATATACGCTTCCAAAAATCATGGCACGGCCAAACTGGTTGCTCGAATAGTTGCGCAACAAATCGTCGGCTTGTGTATTGAAAAGCTTATTGCTTATTACCATCATCCCAATCCGCTGGCCGGCATAGCTGAATGCCTTTGAACTGCTGATAAGCAAAATATAATTGTCGGTGTATTTGGCAACTGTGGGTTGGTAGGGTGGTTGTCCGGGTTTACTGTAATCTTTGCGGAAATCCATCCCGAAATATGCTAAATCTTCCAGAATGACAACATTGTATTTATTGGCCAAATCCCCGATAATTTGCAATTCCTCATCGGTAAAACAAATCCACGAGGGGTTGTTGGGGTTGGAATACAGAACAGAGTGGATATTCCCTTTTGCAAAGTAGGAACCAAGTTTGGCGCGAAGCTTTTCGCCACGGTATTCATACACATCAAAGCTATCGAATTTTAAACCCATTACTTTGTGCTGTTGTTTATGCACCGGAAATCCTGGATCTATAAACAAGGTTGTATCTTTTTCCTTGTACATTTTCGACAGTGTCATAAAACAGGCAAAACCACCCTGCATGGAACCAACAGTTGGAATGCATCCGGCAGGATCCACATCAATATCGAGGAAGTTTTTTACAAACAAGGAAACTTCCTTCTTCAAAGGTGGGATGCCGTCAATATCAGGATAAATAGCGGCAACACCCCTTTGCAATGCAGCAATTTCGGCATCAGTGCCAATTTGGGCGGGAGGCAAACCGGGCACACCCATTTCCATACGGATAAACTTTTTGCCAGTAGCTGATTCAATGTTATCAACAAGCCGTTTTATTTCCCGTATGGTGGCTTTTCCAACCACAGGAACATTCAACTCTTTAATCTTGCTGGTTACG
>CAJAXK010000034.1 GCA_903946925.1 uncultured Bacteroidales bacterium
AATTCAGCCTCATTTCAAGGAAGGATTACTTTATTATTGCCTTTTACAAAACAGAAAACCTTGAAAAATTCAAGGCCAATATTTCAAACGCTGATATCCTGGCACCTATCTTCGCTAACCTGCTGAAATTCTATTTCCCCGACCTTGAAAACTATTTGCTGATCACTACCCCGAAACGTGCCCACTCTGAAAAGCTTGGATATCACTTCGCTTCTGAAATTTGCATGAGAACATCGAAAATCACAGGTATCGAGTTTTTTCCTGAATTTATGGTTGCCCGAAGCAAACAAAAATTCAAACCGGATTTCACTCAAACCAAACCCCTGCCAAACAACAAAAGGCTTATACTTTTTGATGATATTGGCACCACTTACCAAACCATTTATGAAACCCTAAAAACTCTTAGGGAAAATCCTGAAAATAACCTGGGTACTATTCCAATCCCCATTTTTGTTGGTGTAAATAATAATTAATTGTATGCTTCGCCCTACAAAATCAATCCCGGTTCATTCACCATTGGCTCAAAAAAAGCCACCTTCGCCGACCACACACAAAAAAAAGAAACCGGATCCACTTCAACCGGTTTCATTTACTGAAGATTCCGAACAGCTTGCCGAATTTGTTTCCGACATGGACAAATCCCTCACTGCCGCCATTGGTTTGCTCAATCCTAAAGTGAATACCCACTTTTATAGCTTCGGAAATTTTAACCTGGTAAGACTGATAATGCACATTATCAAACAAACCGGTCCCGTTAATCTTTGCATGACTTCTTATTCCTTTTCAAGCAAAAGTATTCAGCAGCTTCAAAATCACCTTGAAAATGACAAGCTGATTTCTTTCAAACTTATCCTGGATAACCGCGTAAAGAGCATAAGCCCTAAACCATTCCAAATGATTGCAAGCTGCTTCAATTATCGCTGCACTTCCGTTCACGCGAAAATCGCTTTGCTTTGGAACGATAATTGGAAATTATCTATTGTTACCAGCCAAAATGCAACTGACAACCCAAAAATGGAGCGCGGCATTATCTTCACCAACCACACAGTTTTTGATTTCGACCTTAAAAACTTTAACGATGCATTTCTCAGAGGAACAGCTTAACGAAATTCAGGAAATGGCCGCCCTTTTCTTCGGCCCTGAACAAATCGCCATCAATATCGAAGTCGATGTTGACGATTTTACCGACCTGATCACCAACAAAACCGGCGATGCTTACAAAGCGTATTGCACCGGAAGGCTCAGTTCTGAAATAGAACTTCGCACTTCCATCAAAAACGCTGCCCTGAATGGCAGCACTCCAGCACAAACCCTCTTTGTAACCTACTTCAAAGAATCCCAGCTTTAATCCCATCCTGATAACAACTCAACAACTCAACCCATCAACATCTCAACTACTTAAAACAATGAGCAGAATATCATTAGAGGAACAAAGTTATGAGCTGATAAAAGCTCATATCCTTGACCCCGATTCTTCCCCTCTCTCATTACTTCAGCAGCAACAAATGGATAGGATTGTTTCCGCTGCAAAGATCCTGGACAAAAACCCAAACCCACGAAACGCCTCAAATTTGCTGTTGGCAAAATTTCCTGAAATTTCATACTCCACTGCGTACCGCGTTGTCCGGATGGCAATGCGTCTTTTCAATACTATCCATACTTTCGATTACGATTTTTGGCATACTTGGTTAATTAACGATATTGTTTCCAATATCGAAAAATGCAAAATAGATGGTTCCCCGGGAGCAAGAAAAACAATCGCCATCGAACACGCCAACCTCCTAAAAGCTATCGGTGAAAAACCTACCGACTTTGAGGATCCCAAAAGATTGGAAAAACAATCTTTTTATATCCTTATCCAAAACAATACCAATACGGTTAAAGTTGATGTTGACAACCTGCACAAACTTCCCGAAGCTACCATCAAGGAAATTAACCGTATTGTTTTTACCGGCAAAGAAATCACAGAAGCAGATGCTGAAGAAATCTTTAAAACTTAGAGGTGGTTATTGGTTATTGGGAAA
>CAJAXK010000035.1 GCA_903946925.1 uncultured Bacteroidales bacterium
AAAATATTACTGCTTTAACGGCATAATAGGGTCATTTATCAATAATTGTCCAATATATTGGCGCATTTTACTGCTATAAAAGTAAAAATACATACACACACTCTTCAATCAAAAATATGAACCCTTCTGGTTAACATCCAGAAAGGTTTTTGAAAATATCTGTGGGTACACTTTTATTATTATTCGTCTGTAATTCAGCTTTTTTAGAGAATTATTAGTTGAAATTGATGGATTTAAATGAAAGAAATTGTACCCACAAGATTATCTGTGGGTACAATTTTTGGTTAACAATATCTAATGGATTGATTCCAAAAACGACTAAGATTATTACTTAAATTTATCGAGATCACTTTTTATTATCAACCATCCTTTCCCCAGCTTTTTCCCAAGCAATCTTTTCTATCGACAATAACGCCCAACAGTTTTAGGATGAATGTTTAAAATTTGACCAGCTCGCTCGGCATCTAACCAAACTTCATCATCAATTGGATTTTGTTTGTCTCTTTTTTTTCTCTGCAATAATATCAGCAAGTGTTTCAGCGATAGCTTTGACTGACCGTTCTAATTTCTCCTATTGGTCAATAGTGATTGTTTTAGTAACAGGTAATCCTTTTTAAATCTCTATTAATAATCTCCGATTCTTTATATAAACTATATCTTTTGTCAAAGAGCAAATAGAATAAAAAAAAAGAAATTAATGATTATTCGACCCATTTTCGACCCCTAACATGATGAAACCCCAGTATTTACTGGGGTTTCAGGTAGCCTCGACAGGAATCGAACCTGTATCTAAAGTTTAGGAAACTTCCGTTCTATCCGTTGAACTACGAAGCCATTAACAGGCTGCAAAAGTAATTTATTATTTCGTATTGAGCAAGTGAAATCAGGGTTTATGCTGAGGTATCTGAAGGACAAACGGTCATGTCCCCAAAAACTAGCCGGAATAAAAAACTTTTCAAGTCAACTGCTTTCCTTTGTTATCGGTTTTTCCCTCCTAATAACCTGTCAGAAAGAACTTGTTCGCCCATTTTGGACAAAGTTTGTTTTATCCACTGGCGGTTTTCGGGTTTGTACCAAAAGAAAAACCTGCGCTGGTCTTCCTTTTCCTGTCGGCTGCGGGCAGTAAAAATCTGTTCGCCGGTATAAGGATGAATGCCTGAATAATATATTGCACTTGCCAAGGTAAGTGGTGTGGGCGTAAAATCCTGGACCTGCTCCAACTGAAAACCCAAATCGCGGGTTTCGCAGGCTAAATGCGCCATATCGTTGAGCTTGCTACCCGGATGGCTCGAAATAAAATATGGGATTATCTGCTGCCGAAGCCCCTCTTGCTGGTTCAACTTATCAAAAGTTTGTTTGAACTGGTGAAACAGTTTGAACGAAGGTTTCCTCATAATCTTCAAAATCTGGTCGCTGGTATGTTCGGGAGCTACTTTCAACCTGCCCGAAACATGGTGCTGTACAAGGTTTCGGGTATATTCGGTCAGGCCAAATCGTTTGTCGTCCTCGGCACTTCTGGCTGTAAGCATATCGTAACGGATACCGCTTCCAATGTATATTTTCTTTATGCCTTTTACCGCTGCGGCTTTCTTGTAAAGTGCCGTCAATGGTTTATGGTCGGTGTTCAGGTTGTTGCAAATGGCAGGAAATATGCAGGATGGGCGTTTGCACTTCTCACAAATATCCAAATCGAAGCCTTGCATACGGTACATATTTGCCGATGGACCACCCAAATCAGAAACACTTCCGCTAAAATCAGGCATATTGGCAATGGCTTCCACCTCTTTCAAAATTGATTTCTCCGACCGGCTCGAAATAAATTTCCCTTGATGGGCACTAAGCGTACAAAAAGCACAGCCACCAAAACAACCGCGGTGCATGGTTACCGAATGGCGAATCATTTCGTAGGCAGGCACTGTGCCCCGTTTCTTGTATTTCGGATGAGGTAGGCGGGTAAATGGCAGGGCATAAACGGCGTCCAATTCCTTGGAAGTCATTAGCGGGAAAGGCGGGTTTATGATTACTGCCTTGTCGCCCGAATGTTGTATCAGCACTTTGGCCGATGCTTTATTGCTTTCCTGTTCAATATGCTTGAAGGATTCGCCAAAAGCCTTTTTATCTTTTAAACAAGCTGTGTAGGAAGGCAGCAGGATAGATTTTTCTTTATTTTCAAATACAAGCGAATCTGCTTCAGGAACAACAAATCCTGTTTGCGGGATATCGGTTAGCAGGCTTGGTTCAGGATTTTCGCTCAATCGGTTTAGCACTTCCACAATCCCTTTTTCAGCCATTCCATACAAAAGAATATCGGCACCACTATCAATCAAAATGGAAGGCTTGAGCGTATCGGACCAATAATCGTAATGTGCCAACCTTCGCATACTGGCTTCTATGCCACCAATAATTACGGGCACATCAGGATAGATTTCCTTTAGTTTCTGGCTGTAAATCACTGTTGCATAATCGGGACGGAAACCAGCTTTTCCACCCGGTGTATAAGCGTCGTCGGAACGCAAACGCTTGCCGGCTGTATAATGGTTTACCATGCTGTCCATGTTTCCGGCTGCTACTGCAAAGCATAATCTGGGCTTACCAAACTTCCGAAAATCGCGCAAATCGTCCTGCCAGTTTGGTTGTGGCACTATGGCAACCGTGAACCCTGCATTTTCGATAACACGCGCAATAACAGCGGTTCCAAACGCCGGATGATCTACATAAGCATCGCCCGAAACAATCACAACATCCACTTCGTCCCAGCCACGGGCCAGCATTTCGTCGCGGGTAATGGGAAGCCAGGCTTTGAGGGGAAGTTGATCCATGGTAAAATTGAAAATTTTTACAAAGATAGGTATTGACGGAATATCTGTTAACTTTGTTCGGGGGTTCAGTGGGGATTGAAGGGATTGAGGGGATTGGATTGATTGGATTGATTGGATTGATTGGATTGAGGGGTTTGAAGTTAGATTTAGGGTATAAAAAGATAACAAAAAAATTGAAACATAATGATCGAATCCGAAAAAACAGAAATTCAGGCTTTTGAAATCCGCCAGGCAAAAGAAAACGATGTAAAGCTTATTCTTCAGTTTATTAAAGGGCTTGGCGAGTACGAAAAGCTTAGCCACGAGGTAGTTGCAACCGAAGAAAAACTTTATAAAACCTTGTTCCAACAAAAAATGGCAGAAGTAATCATTGGTGAATACAACGGAAATCCAGTAGGGTTTGCCTTGTTTTTCCACAATTATTCTACATTTCTGGGACAGGCGGGCATTTACCTCGAAGACTTGTACATTTTACCTGAAATGCGTGGGAACGGTTTTGGGAAAAGCATGTTGAAATACCTTGCAAAACTTGCCGTCGAAAGGGATTGTGGCCGATTGGAATGGGCTTGCCTCGACTGGAACGAACCTTCGATCTGCTTCTACAAAGGACTGGGCGCAAAAGCTTTGGACGACTGGACAGTTTATAGGGTAACTGGCGAAACATTGGTGGATTTGGCGAAAGGATAATGGGGGATTTGAAAATTTGGGGATTTGAAAATTTGAAAATGGGGTAGAAAAAGAACATTTGAACAAGCGAACATTTGAATCATAGAACAAGCGAACATTTGAACAAGCGAACATTTGAACGAGCGAACAATACCAGCATGATTTAACCTTTTGAACATTGAACGCGAAGCATTGAGCCCTAAACAACTAAACGTCTAAACGCCTAAACATTTAAACTAACTTTCACATAGAACCGAATCCCCATGCAACTAAATCAATCATACGACTTTATAATTATCGGTTCCGGCTTTGGAGGGTCAGTTTCAGCACTCAGGCTGGCTGAAAAAGGGTACTCGGTGTTGGTAATCGAAAAAGGGAAATGGTTTGAAAGCAACGATTTTACCAAAACTAACTGGGACTTACGGAAATGGCTCTGGATTCCTGCATTAAAATGTTTCGGCATCCAGAAACTGAACTTTTTGCGGCATATCAGCGCGTTAAGCGGTGTTGGCGTTGGCGGTGGTTCATTGGTTTATGCAAATACACTGCCCAAGCCAAAATCCCCGTTCTTTAACCAGGGTTCATGGGCGGGACTTGCAGACTGGGAAAACGAACTTTCTCCATTTTACGAAACCGCATGGAAAATATTGGGTGCAGCCGAAAACCCCGTGCTGGCCGAAAGCGATCGCGCCATGCAGAAGTTAGCTGAACAAATTGGCAAATCCGAACATTTTGCACCAACCATAGCAGCTGTGTATTTTGGCGAACCCGATGTTACCGTGCAGGATCCGTATTTTAACGGCAAAGGTCCCGACCGCACAGGCTGCATACATTGTGGCGCATGTATGACCGGTTGCCGAAATAATGCAAAAAATACATTGGATAAAAACTACCTCCACCTTGCCCAGCAACTTGGGGTAGAAATTCTTGCCGAAAACGAGGTTGTTTCAGTAAAACCAATGGGCGAAAAAGGAAAAGATGGCTACGAAATAAGTTACCGGAAATCAACAAGATATTTTGCGCCCAAACAAATATTACATGCTAAAAATGTGATATTCTCAGGTGGTGTAATGGGTACAATCCCGTTGTTACTAAAACTCAAGAAAACCACTCTTCCAGGCTTAAGCTCACGCGTTGGAGATATGATAAGGACCAACAACGAAGCCCTGATCTATACTACCACAACCGATAAAACACTGGATCTGCACAAAGGGATTGCCATCGGCTCTATTTTGCAAATTGACGAAAACAGCCACCTCGAACCTGTTCGCTATGGCGAAGGGTCGGGTTTCTGGCGTTTAACTATGTTGCCAATGGTAAGCGAGCGCAACCCATTTTTGCGGATATTGAAAATGTTGGCGTTACCGTTTACAGCTCCAATAATCTGGTTTAAAGTGTTTTTTGTCCGCGATTTTGGACGAAGCAGCACCGTACTGCTTTTTATGCAGCATATTGACAGCACTTTGAAATTGCGCAAGGGTGTGTTCGGCATAAAAACACGTATCGAAAAAGGGAAAGCGCCTACGCCATTTATACCCGAAGCACACAGGGTCGCAAACATTTTTTCCAACATTATTAAAGGGAAACCTCAGATTATGGTAAACGAAGTGTTGGCCGGAATCCCTTCAACAGCGCATATCCTTGGAGGTGCCTGCGTGGGCAAAACCATTGAGGTAGGCGTAATCGACAGCAACAATAAAGTGTTCGGTTACGATAACATGTATGTTTTTGATGGATCAATGATTTCAGCAAATCCGGGTGTAAACCCATCGCTATCCATAACGGCAATTACCGAAAGGGGAATGAGTAAGATTGGGAAGAAATTAGGAAATTAGGAAGTGCCGGATGCCAGGTGGGAAATGCCGGGTGCCGAGTGCCAGGTGCCGCTTCGCGCTCGGAAAGCTAAAGAAGATCTTCAATTTTAATCCATTTTCAAATGTAATGAAACAAGAAATTAGATTTTGTCCACAGCACCCGGAACTTGGCACCCGGAACATGGAACCCGGAACTTGGCACCCGGAACTTGGCACCCGGAACTTGGCACCCGGAACTTGGAACTCAGAGCCCGGCACTCCCATCAATAAAAACACAAAAAGATTCACCCAATGGAAATTCAATCCTTATTAATACTTCAAAAAGATTTCTTCAAAAGCCAGCAAACCAAGGATGTTGCATTCCGTAAAGCTAAGCTAAAACTTTTGAAGCTGGAGTTGGAAAAACGCGAAAACGACATCGCAAAAGCTTTGTTCGACGATTTCAGGAAACCGGAATTCGAATCGGCAATGACAGAGATTGGGGTGGTATTGGCCGAACTTTCCATGTCAATAAAAAAACTTCACTGTTGGGCAAAGCCCAAATGCGTTTTGCCTGCATTGCTGAACTTTCCATCAACCGATAAAATTTACAGCGAACCTTATGGAGCCGTGCTACTTATTGCACCCTGGAATTATCCGTTCCAATTGGTTTTTTCGCCATTGATTGGGGCTGTGGCTGCCGGCAATACGGTTGTAATAAAGCCATCGGAGCTTACTCCCAATACAAGTAAAATTGTGGCGGAAATTATTGAAAAGGTGTTTAATCACGGCCATGTATGCGTGGTTGAGGGTGATGTTTCGGTTGCAACCGAATTACTACGGCAACGATGGGATTATATTTTTTTCACTGGAAGTATTGCAGTTGGAAAGATAGTTGCCAAAGCTGCTGCTGAGCATTTAACACCAACAACCCTGGAACTGGGCGGCAAAAATCCATGCGTTGTTGACGAAACGGCAAACCTCAAACTCGCTGCAAAGCGCATAGTTTGGGGGAAATTCATCAACTGCGGGCAAACCTGCATCGCGCCCGATTATGTGCTTGTTCACGAAGGTGTTGAAAAGGAATTTGCTGATGAATGTAAAAAGGAAATCAAGCGGGCTTATGGCGAAAACATACAACAATCACCTGATTACTGCTGCATCATAAACTCCCGGAATTTTGAAAACCTGAAACACTATTTAGATGGGCAGAAAGTGCTCTTTGGTGGCGAAACCGATATTGACGAACTCTATTTTTCACCCACCCTGCTCGATAATCCGGCTTTGGACAGTGTAGTAATGAAACAGGAAATTTTCGGCCCTATCCTGCCCATCATTAGGTATAAAACCGAAACCGAAATCAATACAATAGTCGGAACTTACGAGAAGCCCTTGGCTTTTTATATTTTTAGCAGCCGCAAGGATTTTATCAAGCGGATGCTTGTAAAACATTCGTTTGGTGGTGGCACAGTTAACGATACCGTTGTACATTTCGCCAACCACCGCTTGCCTTTTGGTGGCGTGGGCTTTAGCGGCATGGGCGCATACCACGGAAAACGCACTTTCGATATTTTTTCGCACAAAAAAGGCGTTGCCGACAGAAAAAATTGGCTCGATTTGCCTGTACGGTATGCACCTTATACGGGCAAGCTGAAAACGTTGAAGTTTTTTATGAAGTGGCTGTCGTAGTCCTTCAAAGTGCATTTATTAAAGAAGGCACAAAGAGGAGCGAAATATAAAGTGCGAGTCAAGGGATTAATCCTGATTCGCACTTCTCAATTTTTGGCTTATAGGCTCAACGCTAATCCAACTACCATTATTGTTTTAATAGAACCTATAAGTTAGCGAAAAATTCATACTCGATTTCAAAATCTGGGTGGGTTCGGGAACAAAAAGTTCAGTAGAAAACTGAAACCCGATTTGCTTTATCTGCAACTCAATAAATGGATTTAGCGCCAATACCGCAGATGCGTCACCATAACTAGTATTATGATCATAAGTCCAATGTTTATAAACGCTTATCAAATAACCCAGATTTGCCCCAAAATTGATTAGTGCTTCCGATTTGCTATTTGCGAAATGGTATCTTATTCCAAATGGCACCAAAAACTTGAAATGATTCTCTTTCAGCGCATCATAACCATAAAATACAATGTTGGTATCGCTTGTTACGGGTAAAGGTTTAGCCGCCCTAAAATACTGGCCATATCCAAATTTGAAGCCACTTATATATGAATAATTTTTGTTCAGCACCCTCTCCTTGTCACATACAGATAAGCCAAGAACATAGCCCATAGGTCTGGTATTATTAACCTGATAAGTGGTTTTGTCCAAGCTATCCTCGGGATAATATAAGCCTTTGCTTCTGACAAAACCTAAGGAATAGCCTGCTTCTACCTGTGAAAACCATTTCCTTGTCCTTTTGGGGTTAGTAGTTAGTGAACTATTGGGGGATGTTAGCCTGAGTGAAAAGCCGTCATAAGGTTTTTGTCTCGAAACCCCGATTTCAATTACCTGAATGGAGTCAGAATATTTCACAGTTGTAAGGCTGCCAAAAGCAGGTACTGGTATAACAGTCTTTTGATTATCGTATATAACAATAACGGAATCAGCGTTTTGTCCTGCCATTGTGAAGGCTGAAAGACAAATAATCAATACTAAGAATTTGTTCAGGTTTTTCATTATATCAGTAGTTAAGGTTTATACACAAATAGCTGTTTTCATCACCAATAAGGTAGATTTTATCTGGTTCCCCATTTGGTTTCCGGCTAAGCATCATTTTTGTATTGGTAAATACTTTTTTGATTTTCCCCTTTTGGTTTTGAGCCAGATCGTTGTTATTTAAATTATTAGCTCCAATATCCGAAGTTTCGACAGTAATAGTGTAGCGCGGTTTTTTTTCCGGCGCTTTTGCCAGTACATCAGCCTTAACCGGAACAGAATCAATCAAAAGAGGTATTTCGGCTAAAGTGTTTTCAATTGGAATAATTGTATTGGAATCGTCAGCAAAAGGTAGGATTGTATATTCGCTTTTTTTATTTTTGAATGGCTTTTCTTCTGCAACTTTAGTTGAATAAGCCTGGTTTTGAGATGGTTGGAGTGCGTTTTTTAAAGGAGTTGGAGACCTCTTAACTGTAGCTGCTACTTCTTGTTTTGGACTTGAATTAAAATCAGCAGTCAATAAAAACAAAGTTCCAATCAGAACAATAATTGATGCTGCCGCTGCCCAATAATAGATTATTCGTTTCCGCCCGGTATCCTTTGGCCTGCTTAGCAGAATGATCTTTTCAGTCAGTTCGCGGCTTTCATCCGAATAGTTTTCGAGTGGGTCGGCGAATTTTGTCTTCTGCCACGACTCCCATTCGAATTTAGACAGTTTATCAGCTTCGATCTGTTGAAGCAGATCAATCCTGGTTGGTTTATCAAAATCATCTTCCACCAGCCGGAACATGATTTCTTCGTAATTATCAATATTAATTGTGGTTTTCATGCCGTTTCCAATTCTAAAATTTTTTCTTTGATGGCTTTCCGTGCCCTGAACAGATATACTTTCACCTGGTTTTCGGTCAAATTGGTGATTTCTTCAATTTCCTTATACGTATAGTTTTCAAGGTCGCGAAGCGTGATCAATTCTTTATAGAGCGAAGGGATTTGGTTTATGGCAAGTTGGACGAGCTGTAAGGTATCGGTTTCATCGGGGCTTTCTGCCATTTCGTGATATGACGCATTAAAACTTTCCAATCGCGAATCTGTACGGAAGGAATCAATAATTTTTTTGTGCGCGACCGAAAACAGATAGGATTTTGCCGAGCCGATCTCCACTTTTTCCTTGTTTTTCCAAAGCACCTCGAAACACTCCTGAACAATATCACCGGCTTCCATAGCATTGCTTGCCACCCGTTTGCAGTACCTTAAAAGGTTTGGGGTAATAAGTTTTGCACAAATAATGAAATTGTCCCTTGTCATACTACTGTTAATCGGTATTATTCGACAATTGTTACATCTTTCTTAAAATAATTTGACCACAATGACCTGATAAATCCACAAAAGTTATACAACCTCTTTTTTATGAGTTGTTTACATTAATATTTTTGCTGAATAATAAAAATTCTAAATCCCGCGCTACCGCAAGAACATGTTGTATTACGTACACTCCTTCAGTTGGCCTTTCCGATTGCCAATAGTTTACAAGCCTGATAGCATTCTAAACCAAAGTCGAATATCAGCCACTTGCTACAGACTCAGCAGTTATAGCCATTGTAGGGTAACTGTACAAAAATTAAGAACTTTGAAAATTTGCCCCTTGCGGTGAAAAATTAAATTAATTGCCGCATATTTGCGGCGGTTATTTCGTATTTTTACCGCATAATTGTATAATTAGTAATGACAAAATACATTTACGAGCACAAAAACTGGACAGATTTTTCGTGGCACGACAAAGCCATAAATGTTCTATTTGGCGAGGTAAGGCTTATGCAGGGTAAAATAATTGGTCAAATGAATGCTTTGGGATTTTCAGCCAAAGAAGAAGCCTCGCTTAACGTCTTAACCATAGATGTTGTAAAATCATCAGAAATAGAAGGCGAATCGCTTAATTATGACCAGGTGCGCTCATCAATTGCCAGGCGTTTGGGCATCAACACAGGAGGGCTTGTGCCGAGCAACCGCCACATCGAAGGAGTGGTAGAAATGATGCTGGATGCCACCCAACGCTACACCTTGCCGTTAACCGAAAACCGTTTGTTTGGTTGGCACGCAGCTCTTTTTCCAACAGGGTATAGCGGACCTTACTTAATTGAAGCGGGCCAATATCGCACAGGCGAAATGCAAGTAGTTTCGGGTGCAATGGGCAAAGAAAAAGTACATTACGAAGCCGTAAAGCCCGAAATGGTAAAAACGGAAATGGACAAGTTTTTGGATTGGTTCAATACCGAAAACCGCCTTGACCCGGTTTTGAAAGCAGCTATCGCACACTTTTGGTTTATCATCATTCACCCCTTTGATGATGGAAACGGCAGGATTGCAAGAGCTATAACCGATATGCTACTTGCCAGTGGTGAAGGAAGTGGGGAACGTTTTTACAGTATGTCGGGCCAAATTTTAGCCGAACGACATCGCTATTACGAAGTATTGCAAAAAGTGCAACATAGTTCAGGCGATATTACCGAGTGGCTCGATTGGTTTTTGCACTGCCTCAAAAATGCGATGCTCACAACCGAAAACACCACACAAAAAATATTGCGCAAAGCTGAGTTTTGGAAATTGCACGAACATACCGCCATTAATGAACGCCAACGCTTACTACTCAACAAACTCTTCGACGGTTTTGAGGGAAAACTACAAACCTCAAAATGGGCCAAAATTACCAAAACCTCTACCGACACCGCCCTACGCGACATAAAAGATTTGCTTGAAAAAGGCATCCTGCAACAAACCGAAGGAGGAGGACGAAATGCCAATTACGAATTAGTTGGCTTTAAATTAGAATAACCACCAGCTAAAATAAAACGGAACTAATAACGAATAACAAATAACAATTAACCTTCTATGAATAAACTACTTACCATCTCCCTATTCTCTATTTTCATTTCCCTAACCACACCTTCATTCGCCCAGCGCGATGTGGTTGAAAAAATTATCGAAATCGGCAAAACCGACAACCAAACCATGCAACACCTCGATGTGCTTTGCAACCGTTTTGGTGGAAGGTTGATTGGCTCCGATGCCTACGAAAACTCAGCCGAATGGGCTGCCTCCAAGTTCAAGGAATGGGGAATGCAGGTACAAATGGACGAGGCTGGAACTGTTCCTGTTGGTTTTAACCGTGGGCCCTGGTTTGGGAAATTGCTTGCCGAAAACGGCATGGATCTGCATTTCGCAACCCCTTCCTACACGTCGGGAACTAAAGGTTTGCAAACGGGACACGTGCTGCTGGAACCTAAAACTCAGGAAGAATTTAACCGCATGAAAGGCCGCCTGAAAGGTGCCTGGGTTTTGATAACCGGCAAGAGCGATGGCTGGCCTATAGATTTTTCGCATAAAGCAAACCACCGCCGCGATTCGTTGATTGCCGCCAACATCGAAATTCGCAAGAAAAACCATGATATTGAAGCCGAAAACGATAAAATCGGCGACAGCCTTCCAAAGAAAGAAATTATTAAACTGAACGATGAACCCGCACTGTTTTATAAACAAATGAAAGATGCTGGAATTTTGGGAATAATCCAGTCGGCTCCTATACCAATCCGAGTGTTGTACGATCGGAAAAACATTGATAGCCTCACTTTTGAAACCCTGCCCACTTTGCCCGATATTAAATTAGACGAACACCAATATGCGACCATCGAACAAATGGCAAAGGAACGCCGCAATTTTTTTCTCGAATTTGATATCCGCAACCATTTTAAACCCGGGCCGATCAGATATTATAATGTAATTGGAGTAATTCCCGGCACAAAATACCCCGATGAATATGTGATAATGGGCGGGCATTTAGATGCGTATGATGTGGGAACCGGCGGCGTGGATGATGGTTCGGGAGCCACGCCTGCCATGGAAGCAGCACGTTTGATAATGAAAGCTGGCGGGAAACCCAAACGCACAATACTAGTATTTTTGTTTGCCGGCGAAGAATTTGGTCTGTTAGGCTCGAAAAGCTGGGTTAACAGGAATCCTGAAAAACTATCGAAAATATCCAATATGTTTAACCGCGATGGTGGCCCAACTGTTGCCAACAGCTTGAGCGTTCCCGATGCATGGAAGGAAGATTTTGAGAAAATTTGCGAGCCTTTGTCGGGAATTAACCCCGATTTTCCTTTTACGATTACCAAACGCGAGCCCAGACCCCGCCCCAAAGCAGCATGGGGGACTGACAGCGGGTCGTTTGCCATCGAAGGAGTGCCAACACTCACTTTTGGCACCGAAGACACCAAAGGCTACAACTTTAATTATGGCGAAATCTGGCACACCGAAAGGGATTTATACAACAAAAGCATCCCCGAATACCAGGAACATACTTCCATTGTAACAGCAATAGTCGTTTTGGGCGTTGCCAACCTCGATCATTTACTTCCAAAAGACGCTTATTACTCGGATGAGAAGTGATGTGGGATGTGCAATGTGCAATGTGGGATTTATGATGTCGGATTAAACCTGAAAATTAATTTCCTTTTAGAACATCCGCCATCCGCCATCCAACTTCCAACATCCAACATTCGACCTTCGACCTTCGACATCTAACATCCGACCTTCGACATCTAACATCCCTCCTTTGACTTTTCAATATTATGCAAAACAAACTATGACAACACAGGAAATCCCAAATCCACAGCTTCGATTGGCTTTTGATTATGTGGAGCAAACCAACACAAACCTATTCCTTACCGGAAAAGCTGGCACAGGAAAGACCACGTTTTTGCGTAAACTCAAAACTGTTTCGCCCAAGAGGATGATTGTGGTTGCCCCTACCGGCGTGGCTGCCATAAATGCCGGCGGCGTTACTATACATTCGTTTTTCCAGATGCACTTTGGGCCTCACCTTCCCGAACATGCGGCGCAACAGGCAAACAGCAGGGATGGCAACCAAAACAATGCATTCGACAAGGCAAAGCGTTTCAGCCGCGAGAAAATTGACATCATGCGCAGCCTCGATTTGCTGGTAATTGACGAAATAAGCATGGTCAGGGCCGATTTGCTGGATGCGATTGACGAGGTTTTGCGTCGGTTCAAGGATCACAGCAAACCATTCGGTGGCGTTCAACTGCTAATGATCGGCGATTTGCAACAACTTGCCCCGGTGGTAAAGGATGAGGAATGGGAAATCCTTCGGCCATATTACGACACATTTTTCTTTTTCGGTAGCCGCGCCTTGCAAAAAACCGCTTTCACAACCATCGAACTCAAACATATTTACCGACAAAGCGACGATATTTTTATTAGCCTGCTCAATAAAGTCCGCGATAACAAAATTGATAAACAGGCCTTGGATGCATTGAACCAGAGATATATACCCGGTTTCGACCCGGGCAATAATTCAGGTTACATCACCCTCACTACGCACAATTACCAGTCGAAAGACATAAACGAAGCCAAGCTCAAACAGCTTAAAATCCACGAGCACCGTTTTTTGGCTAAGATAGATGGCGATTTCCCAGAGTACAGTTATCCCACCGATTTTGAGCTTGTGCTCAAGGAAGGTGCTCAGGTAATGTTTGTAAAAAACGATATATCGCGCGAAAAACTGTTTTACAACGGCAAAATTGGCAAGATTACAAGCATTGCAGGAGATTCGATTCTTGTAAAATGCGATGGTGATTATGATGCTATAGAAGTGTTTCCGAGCGAATGGACAAACAGTAAATACACCATTAACGAAGAAACCAAAGAAATCACCGAAACACCGATTGGCACTTTCACGCAGTTCCCGCTCAAATTGGCATGGGCCATAACCATCCACAAAAGCCAAGGCCTTACTTTTGAAAAAGCGATTATTGACGCCAATGCAGCATTTGCACATGGACAGGTATATGTAGCGTTGAGCCGTTGCAAGACCTTTGAAGGAATGGTGTTGAGTACGCCCATTTCGCAAAATTGCATTAAAAGCGATAGCAGCGTAAAAGGTTTTTCCGATGAAGCCGAGCAGAACCAACCCGGTGAAAAGGAATTGTTGGCTTCCAGAATTGCCTACCAGCAAACCCTGCTGGCAGAATTGTTGGATTTTTCGGTTATCCAACGCCGTTTTTATCATTGCCAAAAAATCATAAAGGAAAATTCCAACGTGCTGCTTCCGGCTTTTGCCGAAACTTTTATGGCTATGCACAACGCCATAGAACAGGAATTGATTGGTATTGTAAATAAGTTTAAACCCCAAATCGGACAGTTTCTTACCGAAAACCCAATGATTGAGGGACATGAAGCATTGCAGGAACGAATAAAAAAAGCCGCTGCCTATTTTGCCGAAAAAACCGAAAAACACATTTGTCAGGTTTTACAAACCATTGAAATTGAAACCGATAACAAGGCAATTAAAAAAGTATTGAAGGAGAGTGTCGAAAACCTTTACCAGGAAGCAGTTATTAAAACGGCATGTTTTAAAGCTGGCACCGAAGGGTTTGCCGTAAAAACCTATCTGAATGCGAAAGCAAAGGCTGCAATAGAGAAAATACAGCTTAAAACCGAAACAAAGCCAAAGGTTAACGCCCAGGAAGGTGGCAAACCGAACGCTGCACTAATTCAGCTAATTAAAGAATGGCGCAACGACAAGGCTGACGAAGAAGACTTGCCGCTTTACATGGTGCTTCCGCAAAAAACGCTTTACGAGCTGGTGCATAAACTTCCGGTAACGGTGAAGGAATTGAAAGAAATAGCAGGTTTTGGCACGAAAAAAGTGCATAAATACGGTGCCGAAATCATTTCGATAATCCGAAACTATTTGCAGATAAACCATTTAGACAAGATTGAAACCGATATTCAGGAAGAAGAACAAGTTACAAAGCCAAAACCCATTATAGGTCAATCGCAACGGCTTAGCTTGCAAATGTTCCTGGAAGGAAAAACCATAGCCGAAATTGCGATGGAACGTTCTTATACCCTTGGCACGATCGAAGGACATTTAGCCGGGTTTGTAGCCTCCGGCGAATTGGATATTTTAAAACTGATGTCCCCCGAAAAACTCGAAATAATAAAAACATATTTTATAAATGCCGAAAGTACTTCGCTCAACGATGCAAAAGCGTTTTTCGGCGACGAATACAGTTACACCGATTTACGGATGGTGGTTAATTCAATGAAAGCAAAAACCCCTGAACCACCAGCAAAATATATTTTGTAAGTGCATTTGCGGGTTAGCTCAAACAGGTTGTATTTTGTACTGTAAATGGGATTTAACCCATGTTCAATAAATTAAAAAAAAGACCACGGCGGAATGAAGAACCATAGAAAAACACTGAGAATAAACTCCGTGTACCTCTGTGAACTCCGTGCCTCTGTGGTAAAAATATCACTTCTAAATGCGGCAATTTACCCCGTTTTGAGTATAAAAGCCCATTCAATTGCTATAAAAGCCCAAACAACCGGACCAAAATCATGGCATTTTCACCTTAATAACGAAACAAGAAATGGCCTGAATTGAAAAACCCCACCCATCAAGGATCGAATTATAATCTACCTGCCTGGCCTTTATACCACTTATTTTAAGGATAAGCTGTTAAACAACCCTTCCTTCTTTCACATATTCTCTCACAATGGCACTTTCCAGCATTTTTAGGCTCAAGCAATTTGAATTGCTGGCAAGGATTTCGATACAACAGAAATTTGCAATGTTTACAATGCCTGCGCCCGATAGTTCGTATCGAGTGGCAATTTGTTGAAAATCAATATTTTTAGCTATTTCTATTTGTGTTGGGAAGGCTTTGTTCCAAATATCGAGCCTTTCGTTAGGTTGGGGCATTGGAAAATGGATCATTGCTTGGAACCGCCGCGCAAAAGCATCGTCAATATTGCCCCGCTGGTTTGTGGCAAGTATTACCAGACCATCAAAACTTTCTATGCGTTGCAATAAATATGCAACCTCCTGATTTGCATATTTATCATGGGCATCGCGTATGTCGGTGCGTTTTCCAAAAAGCGCATCGGCCTCATCGAAAAACAAAATCCAGTTCTTGTTCCCCGCTTTATCAAAAAGCCTTGAAAGGTTTTTTTCGGTCTCGCCAATGTATTTTGAAACTACCCGCGACAAATCAATCCTGAACACATCTTTACCGGTATGTTTTCCCAAAAGTGTGGCCGTGAGCGTTTTCCCTGTTCCTGGAGGGCCGTAAAAAAGGGCACGATAGCCTGGTTTTACTCGCTTTTTCATGCCCCAATCCCCCAATAATGTGCTATGGTGTGTTATCCAGTTTTCTATTTCCCGAATTTGCTGCAAGGTGGAAGGGTGGAGCACAACATCGTCCCAATCCATTTCCGTTTCAATATGTTCGGCAGGAAAATCAATGCTGAAACGTGGTTTTTTTACCGAACCAGTGGTAATGGCTTCAAGTATTTCGGCATCCAGAATTATTTTTCCGCTCATTCCCGGCTCACCTTCTGGCATAGGTTGTAGCGATAAAATATGTTTTTTGTAAAACCAATGGCCGGTACCAAATAAGCTTTGCACTTCTAGCTTTTTTGCCAAATCGTCTCCTGCTAATACAAATTGTGCTGTTTCGCCGGTAGGGATTATTCCTCTATGGTTTGTCGCTTTTACGCCGCCAAATTCGGGGAAGTCGCCACCTTCAGGGAGAAAACCTGAAATAATTTTATTGAAAAAATTGGGTTGTATATGAGGCGTGACAGCCATCAGTATGATAATATATTCATTAAATGAAGGGCGGTTTTGGTTAAGGAAATCCGAAAACGGGGAGCCATCGTTAACGTAGGCGATCTCATCAATAATTACTTCTTTATCCAAATTCAAGAAAATCCTGAAACGAGCTGTTATAACCGAATGCAAATAGTTGAGGGCTGTTGTTAGGGATTGGGTTTCCATAAGTGAGGGCAACTTGAGATTGAATTAGAGGAAACGTTTTGCGAAAATTAGTACATTTATGAAACAAATATACTTACAAATAAACAAACACACGAAATATGCCTTAAAAAGCCTTGTTTGCTGATTGTTCCCAATTGTTCCTACCTTTGAAAAGCCTTTTTTAAAACAATAAAACCTCAATTGCTTTTCGGGAATTCAGATTAATAAAGTAATTTAAATCCACATGGAAACTCCTTACAACAACCTTCTGATAATCTATTATTCAGGAACCGGAAACTCGAAAAGGGTTTCGGAATGGATTGCTGATGAAGCGGATAAACAAGGATTAAAAACCTATATTTCATCCTATCACCAATTCGACCCTTTATCGGTTGCGGAATTTAGCGGCAAAACCTTGATTGGCTTTTTTTCGGCAACACATGGGTTTAATATGCCCCATTCCATGCTTAAATTCCTTTTCAGGTTTGAGATTTTGAAAAATTCGGATGTGTTTATAGGCAATACCAGGGCCGGTATGAAATTATGGAAGTTGTTTATGCCTGGTTTGAGTGGGATTGCGATGTATTTCCCAGCTTTGATAATGTTTTTTAAAGGCTACAAAATACGTGCAATGTATCCTGTTGATTTGCCTTCGAACTGGATTTCGCTTCATCCTGGCGTACAAAAAAAAATTGCGGTTTCTATGGTCGGGCATTGTGAAAAGCTGACACGGAATTTTGCGATTAAGGTGTTGTCAGGCAAACGCGTGTTTTTAAGATCATTTGTTTTGCTTCCTCTGGATATTTTGGTTGCTCCCATTGCTTTTGGCTATTATTTCGTTGGCCGCTACATACTTGCGAAAACTTTTGTTGCCAACTACAACTGCAACAACTGCGGGTTATGCATAGAGCAATGCCCTACAAAATCTATCATACTTTCACATAACAGGCCTTACTGGAAATTTTCTTGCGAGAGTTGCATGAAATGCATGAATTACTGCCCCGAACGTGCCATTGAAACCGCACACTCCATGGTGTTCCTGCTTCTTTTCGTTTTAACGGTGGTAATAAACCCGTATTTGTCAACTAAAGTTACTGATTTTGTTGCTGTTGCATTTCGTGGATCACGCATAGCTTTCGAATCGTTTTATTTTATGGTTCAATGGTCGGTGGCTTTATTGCTTTTTTACCTTGGATATAAATTACTGCACTTGCTGATGCGTTTCCCGTTGATAAACAGACTTATAACATATACTTCATTAACTACCTGGAAGTTCTGGCGGCGCTATAAAATCCCAAGAAAGGCTTCGGTTTCGGATAAATAGAATTTTAATTTTTCAGAAGAGTATGCGCCTAATTTTTACCTTGCGGTTTTATCAATTACACTATGAATATTGGATTGATTTTTCCTAATAAGGACCGTAAAGATAAAACCGTTCACCTCGGGCTTGGTTATTTGGCTTCGTATGCCAGAAGCATACACAGTGACTTGAAGTTTATTATTTTAGACACACGTGTTGCCACAAAGAATGAAATAAAACAATTCTATAACACATCATTCGATTTGGTTGGGATAACGGTTTTATCTCCTGTTTATCACGAAGTTATTCAGGTATTTGAACAGCTCAGAAATGATTGTAACGCAAAAAAAATAGTTCTTGGCGGACCCTACGTTACAACCTTGATGGAGGAAATATTTTTAGAAACCCCGGCCGATTTTGCTGTATATGGCGAAGGTGAACTGACTTTTTCGGAATTGATATTCCACATGAAAAAGCAAAGATCCATTTCATCAATAAATGGCCTGATGTACAAATCGGAAACGGGCGCAGTAATGACAAATCCACCCCGTGAGCATATTAAAAACCTTGATATCCTGCCATTTCCAGCTTACGATTTGTTTCCAATGGATCGCTATCCGCTCCATCGCATAGTTACAAGTCGCGGGTGCCCTTATAGTTGCTCTTTCTGTAATTCCACTTCCATTTGGCAAAATACATGGAGAGCCAGGAAAGCAGAAAATGTTGTCGAAGAAATAAGTTTCCTGCTAAAAAACTATAAAAACAAGACATTTTGTTTCAGTGATAATAGTTTTAATATTGATTTGGCCCGGGTGAACTCATTCTGTGATATTATTAAGGGAAAAAGGCTCCGTTTTCTATGGTCAACTCCGGTTAGGGTCGAAAAAATCAATCAGGAACTGGCGTTTAAAATGCGAAAAGCGGGTTGCTTCAATGTTGGTATCGGGATTGAATCTGCGAACAACAGGATACTGGAAAATATTTGTAAACATCTTACTGTTGAAGAAGTTACTGCCGGGATTAAAACCTTTAAAGACGCCGGGATTGAAGTGCTTGGGCAATTTGTGATCGGAAGTCCGGGCGATACACTTCAAACGGTAAAAGAATCAATTGACTTTGCTAAGAAATTCGGATTGGATTTCGTAATGTTTTATTCCATACTGCCATTTAAAGGTACGCCGCAATGGGATTATGTAAAAGCAAACGGTACGTTTCTGAATGATACAATTCACGAGTATCACACAGTTAAACCACGTATAGTTTTCGAAACGCCGGATTTCACATACGCGCAAAGGCTGGAAGCGATTAAATTGGCATCTAAAGAAGGATTCTATTGCGATTCGAATGATAAAAATCCAATCTATGATTTTGGAAGGTCAATTGTAAAAACGATACAAAATTATTTGCCCGCCTCAATCGGTAACCGAATGTATTTAGTAATCAAGAATTTATACAGGAAAAAATTATGGCGTGGCAATTAGATTACTTGAAATTTGTTTTTGTTAACGTATTGGGAATTTTCTTTAGCAACCAAACCTCAGAAATTATAGGAATAAAATTGTCCCCACATCAACCGGTTGTCCATCGAATAATTCAACAATTCTAATATTCGCTTTTGCTATGAAATTCCTGATGATTTCTTCTTCCTTAAAATACGAAAGGCTTCCGTTTATAAACAAAACCATGTTGTTTAAGCCACAAATGCCACCGAAAAAACCATGTTCAAAACCCGGTAGTTTCACGCAAGTAGGATTGACATACAGTACTTCAAAATTATTCTGTTTCAGTGTTTTTTCTATCCCTTTGTCCGACGTGATAAAAGAATTGTTTGGTAATGCAAGCAGGTTGCAGCGGACATAGCCTTGCTTTACTTTGATGGCATGTTGGGTTTCAGCTAATTTTTGAATAGTTGCATCGCTGATTATCGGATTATGGATAAATAAATTATTGGTAACCAACGAATTATATAGCGCAGAATCGGGATAAATTTTACCTACAGGATTTTTTCCGAGGGTAAAACTTATTGAGAATTTAAGTAGAAAATCGAAATATTTTTTGGGCAAATTAGGAGCAACAACCAACCCGTTTGGAGTTGGGCAGAAAAAAATATCGGGATGCCCCGAAATGGCTTCGTAAGTAATTCCTTCTGTCGCAAATTCAATCATTTCGCCAAATTGCCGTAATTTTTCCTTTGCTGCAAGGGGCATCCTGCCGTCAATCAGTATGGGCATGGTATTCAAATCCTTTCAAATCCGTATTTTCGGTATAAACCACTTTCCTGAAAACTTGTAAAAGCTTGGTTTTATTTTTCCCTTTGTGCCCTATGGCAGCATTACTCATTCCCACTGCTACCGTGAGGGTAAGTGCATTTCTTTTTTTGTTTGGGTACACCAAATTGTCCAAAATCCGGTTCCATATTTCAGTTGAAACCATCTCGCCAAAAGCAACATGGAATGGCCCGGCCACCAAGCTTGTTTTGTCTAAAAGTCCCTCTGATGGGTGCAATCCGATCCGTAGGATTTTTACATCAGCAAGCGTAAAAAGCGGCACTATATCAGCAACCCTGTCAACCGCTTCATCCAATGAAAGTGGAGTGTATTCCCCGGCAAGAAAATGTTGTTCCAACTCTGTATTTTTTATTACTAAAGTTGGATAAATCCTTGTACAATTGGCTCCCAACCTTATAATTTCCCTGGCAGTGGAAATTGATTTTTCGGCTGTGTCACCAGGCAATCCAATCATCATTTGCAGTCCTAATTGAAATCCGTTTTCCTTTATTAATTCTGAGGCTTTAACTACTTCCGCTACATTATGCCCACGGCCTGAAAGTTTTAGGACTTCATCATCCAATGACTGTGCGCCAAGCTCGATGGTACTTACATGAAATTGTTTGAGTATTTCTAAAACTTCAGGATTAATGTAATCCGGACGTGTCGAAATCCGGATTCCTGCAACTTGTCCTGATTTTACAAAAGGCTGAACACAAGCCAGGTAAGCCTTCTGCCCTTCAATTGGGATTCCTGTAAAATTACCTCCAAAAAAACCAATCTCCACCTCGCTGTTTGCAGGGAAAGTTTGCAGGTGTTGCTCTGTTTTCGCTACAACTTCATCAATGGTAGGGGCGCAAACAGCACCGGCAATCCTGTGCTGGTTACAAAAAACACAGCGGTTGGGGCAGGCTTCTTCCGGGATAAAAATGGGGATGGTGAAATGGCGTAACTTCATGTAAGGCAAAGGTATGGATAAATTTGAATAGCGAAATCCCTGCATAAAAAAACCGGGGAGAGGTTAGCCCCGGGGTGCAAGTAGTAATGAAGGTTTAACAATATAGGAGAATCAGGATTTACCAGCCTTTTTCTCTTTTTTTTCAGCACGCTTTTCTTTTAACGACTTGACAGCAGGTTTTTTAACCTCTTTCTTTTCTTTGTCCTGTGACTTTGCCATAGCTGTATGTTTTTAAAGGGTTTAAGAGATAACAAATGTAAAGCAATTATTATTATAAAACAAGTAAATTCTTTTGGGAAAAGTTTTGATAAAGTGCTTCCATTATTGAAGCGGGAATAAAACAATTGTGTTTAACTTTGAAACCAAAAATTTTACCATGAAGCACTGCCTTGATTTTTTAAAGAACAATTCAACAATTGTTATTTTTGTTTTGATAGCCGCACTGGCTTTGGGTTTTCGAAACCTTGATTCAAAGCGGATTAGAGATAAACGCTCTTCTTATGCAGATTTTTTAAAAGAAACTGCCAGACCTTTCAAGGTTCTAAAATCAGCCAAAGATGGCAGTCAGGAAAAAGCCGATTCGCCTGATTTAGCTGCATTGCAGGAATATTTTGCAACCATGGATCCCGTCGATAAAAGGGTAACTGCCGAAAGGCTTCCTTTTGCTTATAAAACAATGGAAAAATGGCAATCCAACAACCTGAAAACTGGCGGTTATCAGTTAAACTGGACCGGTACTGATGCCGAAATGGGTGGCCGTACACGTGCAATTATGTGGGATCCCAATGTAAATAATAAAGTTTGGGCCGGTGGCGTAACAGGTGGTTTATGGTTCAATAACGATATTACGTCAGCAAATAGTAACTGGCAGGCTGTAAACGATTTGTGGGACAACCTTGCAATTAGTTGCATAACCTACGACCCCAACAATCCGCTTATTATGTATGTTGGAACCGGTGAAGCCCAAACAGCATTGATAACTTACCGCGAATCGAGTGGTAGGGGAGTGGGTATTTGGAAATCTACAGATGGTGGCCAAAGTTGGGAATTGCTTCCTTCAACTTCGGCTTTTGCTTACGTAACAAAAATGGTTGTCCGTAACGAAAATGGCAACAGTGTGGCTTATGCGGGTGTTGTTTCTGGTTATTACTACGGAAGCCAACAAAGCCAGCCTTCGGATGGGCTTTTCCGATCTGCGGATGGTGGCGACACATGGCAACAGGTACTGCCTAACATAGTTGGCAGCAATGTGCCTTATGGTGTTAGCGATGTTGCATTGGGTGCCGATGGCCGCATTTATGTTGGAACCATGCCCAATCTCGATGGCAATGGGGGTGCGGTGGTTTTACATTCGGATATTGGCACACTGGGTTCGTGGACTGTTTATGACGAAATAGCCTCAATTATCCCTCAAATGCTCGAACTTACCTTGCCGGGAAGGGTAGTGCTTACCACTTCGGCTTCGGATGCCAATGTGCTTTATGCTGCAATTTCGGCTGGGATTCACACACCGGGAACCCAACCTGTTTACAGGGGCGAATTTATTATACGTTCAAACGACAAAGGGGCTACCTGGGTTGATGTCCTCACCCCAAATGGTGAAGATACTTGGGCTAACCTCGCTTGGCACGCCATGACAATTGGTGTGGATCCTAACAACCCAAATGTTTTGTATGCCGGAGGCCTTGATGTGTGGCGTACTTCTAACAATGGCATTTCCTGGGAGCATCTTTCTGACTGGGCGCAAATGTATTATGGCGGTGGCGCAAATTATGTTCATGCCGACCAACATACCATAGTGTATAAACCCGGTTCATCGGCAAAAATCCTTTTCGGCTGCGATGGCGGCGTGTTTTATACCCAAAATGGCAATGGCACCACACCTGTTTTTGAAGAAAAAAACAAACAATATAATACGCTTCAGTTCTATTCAGGCGCTATTCATCCAGGGGTAGGGCAGAATAAGTTTATCGGTGGGCTACAGGATAACGGCAGCCTGCTTTATGAGGGTTCGCCACTTACCATCAACAGTATGATTTCGGGTGGGGATGGCGCATACTGTTTTTGGGATAACGATAATCCTGATGTGTATTTCACCTCGGTGTATTACAACAGGTATTATTTGTTCAAAAATGGGATGCAGTTTAATTATATTGATGAACAAAGCGGTGTTTTTATCAATCCTGCCGATTATAGCAGTGAGACAAATACCCTGTATGCCAATGCCGTGGATTTCTGGGGCGGTTTTTCTGATAAATTACTGCGTGTAATCAACATACCTGCAAATGGTTATGGCTACTTTTTGACATTAAATTCAGGGTGTAGCAGCTATTTTTCGCATATAAAAGCATCGCCTCATGCTTCAGGGATTTATACTACTGTTTTTGCAGGTTCGGCAACAGGGCAGCTTTATAAAATTGAAAGGGCAAACAGTGTTGGCGAAACTACCGAAATTGGCAGCCCTTTATTCCCGACAGCTAACATTTCGAGTATTGCTATTGGGGGTTCCAACGATACGCTTTTGGTTACTTTTAGCAATTATGGGGTTTCCTCCATCTGGCAAACATACAATGGCGGTGCAACCTGGAACGAAGTGGAAGGAAACTTGCCTGATATGCCTGTCCGCTGGGCCATTTATCATCCTCAAAACAGTAAACAGGCACTTGTTGCAACCGAGGTTGGTGTATGGTCCACCAATAACCTTGGCGAGGGAAATGTGATATGGACTCCCCAAACAAGCGGTATGGCCAATGTGCGTGTTGACATGCTTACTTTACGTAAATCAGACAACACTGTGTTGGCGGCATCCCATGGTCGGGGATTGTTCACTTGCAAATTCGAACTGGATTTGAATACCTCAAGCCCGGAAATCACTGAAGCGGGTAGCCCAGCTTTTATATATGTTTCGCAAAATGGTATCGAAGTAAGTTCGCCAACCCGTAAGCTATCCGAATACAGCATTTATTCTTTGTCAGGAAACAAGGTAAAGGGTGGAAAATTTTCGGATAACACAAGCCAAACCATTGCAATTGATGGTATTGCCCATGGGTTATATATGGTTAAAGTGCTCGATGGAGATAAAACAATTGTGAAAAAACTGGTACTTTAATCCGTGCCAGTTTCTGGTTGTTAAATCGGGGTTCTGGATAATTTGAGCCTGAGTTTAAACTTGGTTTAGTTTTAAAATGCCAATTTGCGACTTGCTCTTAGCAAGTTAAACTTGTCATGCGTCAATTGCATACCGTAAATATAAAGAAGGCTTTTCGGGCTGGGCTTAGTATCCAAACGAATAATTTAACAGTTTCAGCCACTTCAAGTACTCAAGGCACTTTAGGCACTTCAAGTACTCAAGGCACTTTCCTCCATTAGAACAGTTTATCTATTTTATCCTTATACCTTTCGGCTATTAACTTCCTGCGGAGTTTTAAGGTTGCGGTCAATTCGCCCGAATCTACTGTCCATTCCGTGTCTAACAACTCGAAGGCTTTAATTTGTTCAGTTGCACCCAGATGGCGGTTGTATTTGTGGATTTCTTTATGGAATCTCTTTTTTATACGTTCAAGGGCAATCATTTCGGCATTAGAGGTGTAAGGGATCCCTTTGATCTGGCACCATGAACGCAGGTGGTTAAAATCGGGTACAATAATTGCGGCGGCAAATTTCTGGTTTTCGCCTACTACCATCAAAGCATCTATAAATGCAGATTCTTTGAGGCTATTTTCAACCATTTCGGGGCTTACATATTTGCCAAACGAAGTTTTGAAAATCTCTTTTTTGCGGCCCGTGATTTTCAAATATCCTCCCGGATTTTCAAATTTTCCAAGGTCGCCGGTATGGAACCAGCCATCTTTATCTATAACTTCTGCTGTAAGGTCTGGAGCTTTATAGTATCCTTGCATCAATCCAGGGCCTTTGCAGAGTATTTCGTGATCATCGGCTATTTCAACTATTGTATTTTTTAATACAGGGCCTACAGTGCCAAATTTCACGCCATTGCTATCAAAATTGTTTACCGCTATAACAGGCGAAGTTTCTGTTAACCCATAGCCTTCTAACACTGGAATACCTGCTGCCCAAAAAATGTGTGCAAGCCTAGGTTGCAGTGCAGCCCCGCCGCTCACTATTACTTTCAGGTTCCCACCTAAGGCTTCCTGCCATTTGCTGAAAACCAATTTTCGGGCAAGTTTTAGTTTTAAAGCATAATAAGGGCCTTTTGCGCCATTTAGTTCAAAATGCATCCCAACACTTACCGCCCAGAAAAATATCATCTTTTTTATGCCGGTAAGCTTCCTTCCTGTTCCGATAATCCTGTCGAAAACTTTTTCGAGCAAGCGTGGTACAGTACTCAAAATATCTGGTTTTATCTCGCGTAAATTATCACCTACCGTAGCTGGGTTTTCGGCATAATACACCGAAATGCCCAAGTATTGGTACATGTAAACCAACATGCGCTCGTAAATGTGGCAAAGGGGCAAATAACTCAAAGCCCTGCCGTTCTCGCCCACCGGTGGAATGTCTTTTACTGCCTTGAAATTAGAAATAATATTGCCATGCGAAAGCATAACGCCTTTAGGGTTGCCTGTTGTGCCCGAAGTATAGATTATGGTTGCGAGGTCATCCGTTTTAACAGAAGCTTTGATCTCATTTACCTGCGCAACCTGTGGGTTTTGGTTGCCTAATGCAATGAGTTCGTCAATGTGTTTTACACCATCCGTTTCCTTAAATGAATAAACCGCTATCAGGTCTTTCAATCCACCAATTAGATGCTCTATTTTTCGGTATATTTCCCGTCCGGTTATAAAAATCACTTTTACCTGTGCATGTTCAAGTATATATTTATAATCGCTTTCGCTGATGGTGGGATAAATCGGTACGTGTATTGCCCCAATTTGCAGTATGCCCATATCTACTAAGTTCCACTCGGGTCGGCTTCCCGAAATTGTGGCTATGTTGTCACCCGGACGAATCCCCAGTTTTATCAATCCAAAACCTATATTGTCAGCATGGGAGATATATTCCTTGATAGAGTATTTTATCCATTTTCCATTGTCCTTTCCAGCCAAAACGTCATCCTTTGGTTTAAAGGATTCTGCGTAATGTGGCAGAATATCAAATAGGCGGGTAACATCTTGCATAAGGCCGTTGGGTTTTTTGTGGGTCGTAAAGATAGTTATAAAATTGTATGTGATTGGTGTTTAGTTTAAAAGATAAAATAAATATACCAAAACAACAATATGAACAAAACTGTTTCTAATTACGGATTTCCCTTCGATGGTAGGGTCTGAAATATTTGTGGTAGGAAATATACTAAACAGCATTAAAAAAACTAAAATAAATCAGCATGCAACTACCCAGATGGGGTAGCAATTTTATGGATGATAAAAAAATTCTGGATAAAAAACTTTGTAACAATTCAACCCATACCCGAAAACCTGAGAACGTACCACTTGCAAGACTTAGGCTGTTAGGCTGTTAGGGTTTTGCTGAATCAACTAATGCTGCATTTTAATCCACAATATCAGGTAAGGTCATGATCCCTAACACCCAACCCCCAAATCCTAACCCCTAAAAAGGTGAACCCCTGAATAGTTACAAAACACTTAAAGTTGTTTGTTGAAATATCCCGGGCTTGCCTGTGCTGTTGGCATAATTACCAAATCGTTGATGTTTACATGCAATGGCAAGCTGGTTACCCACTCCACGGCATTGGCAATGTCTTCGGCCTGCAACGGTGCAAACCCTTTATATACATTGGCTGCAGCATCCAAATCGCCTTTGAACCTGACTTGAGAAAATTCGGTTTCGGCTGCACCAGGAGCTATTTGCGAAACTTTTATCCCGTGGCTGAGCATATCAATCCTCATTCCCCGCGTAAGGGCATCAACTGCAAATTTTGAAGCACAATATACATTGCCTTTTGCATAAACCTCTTTGCCTGCAATAGAACCTATATTGACAATATGTGGGCATTCGCTTTTAAGCAAGAGCGGGAAAATGCTTTTGGTTACATATAGCAGGCCTTTCACGTTCGTATCGATCATAGCTTCCCAATCATCAATGTTGCCATCTTGTATTGGGTCGCTTCCTGCCGCCAATCCAGCATTGTTTATCAGTACATCAATGTTTTTCCATTCTTCTGGCAGGTTTTCTATTGCAATTTTAACTGCATTACGGTCGCGGACATCAAAGTTGAGTGTAAGCACATCAGCACCATACTTTTGTAATAGATTTTCGGCTTCAATACTTAACCTGTCGCTTCTTCTGCCTGTAAGGATCAAACGGTGTCTATTTTGAGCAAATTTTTCTGCACAAGCCTTCCCAAACCCACTTGTGGCACCGGTAATAAAAATTGTTTTCTTCATAACCTGTTTTTCAACAATAATATTTAATTTTTGCGCTGTTCGCATTTAGCTTTTTGAACTCAAATTGGAATAAAAGAACCAAATGTAAATTACCTTGTCCGCTTACTTCCTTTATGAGGGTTTATCAAGCCAGCGATAGGGCAAGTTTGGTCATATTTGTAAAGTTGTATTGCCTTTCTTCGGCACTCACATGCTCACCCGACAGCAAGTGGTCGCTTACGGTAAGTATGCTAAGAGCTTCAACACCTAAACGAGAAGCTAAGAGGTATAACCCGGCCGCTTCCATTTCTACTGCCAAGATTCCGTGCCGGCGCCACAAATCGTAAGCATCGCCTTCTTCAGGAAAATGGTAGAAAAGGTCAGATGATAATATGTTTCCGGCTTTTATCGGGATATTCATTATCGAGGCATTTGCTGCAGCAAGTTGTGCCAAACGAAAACTGGCGGTTGGGGCAAAAGTCATCCCAGGAAAATACCTGGCTACCGAAAATGAATCGGTAGATGCACTGATGGCCAAAACAACATCACGTAATTTCACGTTTTCTTGCAATCCCCCACAGGTCCCTATCCTAATCAAAGTTTTAACATTATAATCATTGATAAGTTCGGTGGCATAAATCATGTGCGAAGGTAGCCCCATTCCAGTGCCCTGTACCGAAACCCGCTTCCCATTGTAAAATCCTGTAAATCCTAACATGCCACGCACATTGTTGTAACAAACCGTTTCGGTAAGCAATGTTTCAGCAATATGTTTTGCTCGTAATGGGTCGCCAGGAAGTAGCACGAAATCAGCTATCTCGCCTTGTGTGGCTTCAATATGTATGCTCATTCTATAAAAAATTGGTTGCAAAGATAAACACAAAACAACAAGTAAAAAGGGTTTGGTAAGAGATTGTGCTTTTGACAACTTCTTCACGTCCCCAAATAGTGCAAATTATTTTTCGTCAAAATGCTGTTGAAGATAGTGTGTTTTATGATTGAAAGAGTTGCCGGAATATTTACTTTTGATGTTTTAAATTCTTAGAGCATGATTTCCCCGCCTTTCCTGAAACCTGGCGACAAAATAGCCATTGTAGCGCCTGCCAGAAAAATTACGGCTGCCGAGGTAGATTTGGCAATTAAAACCTTCCAGCAATGGGGCTTGAAAGTGGTTAACGGTTTGCATTTGTTTGGTGAGGAAAATCAGTATTCGGGTTCTGATGAGGAGCGCGCCTCCGATTTTCAGGCTATGCTCGATGATATTGAAATAAAGGCAATTGTTTGCGCTCGTGGAGGTTATGGAACTGTTAGGATAATTGACAAACTTAACTTCAATTTTTTTGAACAACATCCAAAATGGGTTGTAGGCTACAGCGATATTACCGTGCTTCATTCCCATATCCAAACCCAATTCGGCATCGAAACCATCCATGCTATAATGCCAATAAATTTTCCGGATAAAGGCGCTGAGCCTTCTATCGAATCTTTGCGCAAAGCTCTATTTGGCGAAGTACTGGAGTATAAAAATACGTCTAATATTTTGAACGTATGCGGCAGTACTACCGGAACATTATGTGGCGGTAATCTGTCCATAATCTATGCTTTAAACGGAACACCTTCCGACCTTCAGACTGATGACAAAATCCTTTTTATTGAAGATGTTGATGAATATTTATACCATTTGGATAGGATGATGATGAACCTGAAACGAAATGGCAAATTGGATAAAATCAAAGGTTTGATTGTTGGTGGTTTGACCAAAATGAACGACAATGCAGTTGGGTTTGGGAAGCAAGCTGAAGAAATTATTGCAGGATATGTAAATGATAAGGGAGTACCAATCTGTTTCGATTTTCCGGCTGGGCATGGTACCCAAAACTCGGCTTTGATACTTGGCAGGGAAGTGAACTTAAATGTTGATAATAAAGGGGTTTCGCTTTTGTTTTTATCGTTTGGCGAAACAGCAACTTCTGGAAGTACATTTCGTAGGATGCTGAAACCCGCACTTTATTTCCTTGGTTTTTTCGTTTTTATCTATGCTGTATTGGCTCTCATTAAGCTATTTGTAAAATGAATTTGAGTCACATTATGGGCATCCTATAACTTTGGTTTAAGCAATTCCAACAATTCCTAAAATGTCTTGGAATTCTTCGCTTTTCACTTTTCACTTTTCACTAAACCAATGGCTGACCACAACGAACTTGGAAAAATCGGTGAAGACCTCGCCGAAAAACATTTACTCAAAATAGGGTACCGTATCCTTCACCGAAACTGGCATTTTGGCCACGACGAATTGGATATCATTGCCCGTGATGGCGAATGGCTCGTAATTGTCGAAGTAAAAACCCGAACCACCGATCTCTATGGCGAGCCTGAGATGGAAGTGAAGCCAGCCAAGCAACGGTCAATCGTGCGAACTGCCGATGCATACATCCAATTTGCTGATTTCAAAGGTGAAACCCGTTTTGATGTAATTGGAATCCTACTTGGTGGTGGAAAAGTTGTGCTCAACCATATTAAAGATGCTTTTATGGCAAGGATGTAAGAATTGAAATACTTCGGTCTTCTGACTTCAGCCTTCAATCCTCTGAAAGGATAAATTCGATTCAGTGCATTTAGGAAGGTAAAAATTGTTTATTGCTTGCTTTTCAATCCCTCTAAATATTGCGCCCCAACCTGAAAATTAAGCGATTGTGCTTTTAGTGCATATTGATACGCTTTCGCAAAATCCTTTTGGGAATTGTAAATCACCGAAATGTTGTAATAGGCTGTGGCATTTGCAGGGTTTAGTTCAATACATTTCAGGAAATTTTCCATAGCTTCTGGATATCTGTTAAGGAAATAGTAACAAAGTCCTCTTTTCAGGAAATTATCATCGTTTCCGCCCGTTTGCTCAATAATTATTGAATAATCCTTTATAGCATCCTCATACCTTCCCATTTCCAAAAGTGTATACGAACGGTTCATATAAACTTCCAATATGCCGGGTTTTAACGAAAGTGCTTTGTTGTAGTCATTGATCGAAAGCTCGAACTGCTTCGCCCTCGCGTAGGTTATAGCCCGGTTTAGATAAGTATCGGCGTTAACGCTATCATACGAAATGGATTTTGAATAGGCATCCAATGATTTGTCAATCTGGTTGTTAAGTCCATAAATATTGCCAATATTGCTGTAAGCAGCCGGGTCATTGGGTTTCAGTTTGATGTAAATGTTGTAGTCAACCAGGGCTTTGTCGGTCAAATTCAATTTGCCATAGTAATTTGCCCGGTTTTTATACGAAACATCCGCTTGTGGATATTTGGAAATTACATCTGTCCAAAGGGTTTCGGAGTTTTGCCAGACTTTAACCTGTTTAATGGCTGCATTGCCACTAAAACCGATAAATAAAATCAAAACTGCTGCAATCGGCCAACGGAATTTGTAAAGATTGCCCTCTTTTATCGCAAAACTTCGGTCAACATACCAGGCTGCAATAAAAAATATGCCTATTGCGGCTACATACGTGTACCTGTCGGCCATAATCGCACTTCCCACCGAAACGAACTGCAAAACCAAGATAAGCGAGAAAATGTAAAACAGAAAACCGAAAACTATAACTTTTGTATGCCTGGCGGAGTAATATACAATGGCAGCCAATATTAATACAATTATCGGTGAAAGGTAAAAAATCACCGGAATATACCCAGCTTCGTTAAGGGTTGGATAAGGATAAAATGCCGATAATTTTACTGGGACAATCAGTTTGTACAAGTATGTTATCGACCCGTAAGCCGCAAACATCAGGCGTTGGAACATGCTGAAAGTTTCAATTTTAGCAATTGCATCTTTCGATTGGATTATAACCGTAATTATCCCAAAAACTGCTGACAACACAAAAAATGGGATTTTTTCCAGCCACACTTTTATCGAAAATCCCCGTTCCTTGAAATAATCAATAGCCAATATTACCAGAGGAAAAACTACTGCTGATGGTTTCGAGAACAAGGAAAGGATAAATAGTATTAGCGTGAGCAACAAATAGAGTAGGCTTTTTTGGTCAATATATTTCAAATACGCAATCAGGCCAGCCATAAAAAACAAGGTATAGAGCACATCCTTCCGTTCGGCAATCCACGCAACAGATTCCACATGCATGGGGTGGATGGCAAATAACAAGGCTGTAATCGTTGCAACAATCAACCGCTTCCGCGAAAGCTGAAAAGCAAAAGCAAAAACTAAAATTACATTTAATAAATGTAGGATTACATTAGTGGCATGAAACCTTGAAGCAGAAAGTTCTTGGGTGTTTTTTGACGCAGTTTTCTGTTTTGACGCAGCTTTATAATCCAATGCCAACGATAGCATTGTTAGTGGGTGGTAGTTGGAAGCTGATGAGTTTGAGAAAAAATATTTAACGGTTTCACCGTTCAATTTTTTCACATTCGGGTTTTCCAATACATAAACCGGGTCGTCCCAGTTTGTAAAATCGTAACCAAGTGTCGGCTTGTATAAAAACCATGTTATCAGCAACAAAACTGCTAAGGCAATGTATGCAGCCCAGTTTATCTGTTTGTTTTTAATCACTTCTTTCTTGAACGCTGGTTTTGTGGGAAGTGGCTTTTTGCTTGTGGTTTTTAAATTTTGTTTCATTATCTTTCCGTGTTGTGTTCTTATTTGCTCTTCTTGTTATTCTTTTTTGAGAAACTGCCGTTTGTAGCCAAATAGGATTTGTAGTTAATGTAAGGATTTAATGTAATCTGGCGAAATTTCAGTTCCTAAAGCCCGGGCTTTAAGTGCATCGGCAAGGGCCTGTTTTTTATTGCCTGTTTTAACTAAATTTTCGGACCTGAACAAATAGTAGTTCCCAAAATCAGGTTTTTGCTCAATTGCTTTGCCTATCCATTCAATACAATCCTGATAACGCCCCAAAGATTGATATGCTACCGCAATACTTGTGAAAACTTTTTCGTCATTGGGTTTATAGATGAGATAACGCTTAAAGTCTTCAATGGATTCCAAAGTTTTCCCCATGCCTCCATAAGCCACGGCTCTATTGGCGTAAGACGCTGCAAAACTGCTATCAAGCTCAAGCGATTTGGTGAGGGCAAATACTGCTGAATCTAATTGGTTCCTACGCACATAAATAGCACCTAAGTTCCCATAAGCCAACGAGTTGTCTGTTTTTAGCTTCAAAACCCTCATGTAATCCGAATAGGCCGAATCGTCTTTCCCTTTTTCAAAAAAAATATTTCCCCGCATAAGGGTCATTTCTGCATCCCTGTTATCAATTGCGAGTGTTGTGTTCAAATCGGCAAGTGTTTTGTCGGTTTCTCCCTTCGATCTGTAATATATTGCCCTACAGGCATAAGGCCGTGCTTCTTTTCCGGGATATTTTTTAATTACATCGCCCCACAACGTACCGCCATCTTTCCATATTTTGCACCTGTTATATGTTAATGTCATCAGGAATAGGTTGAAAACAACAAATAGTATCCAAACAAGCGTGGTTGCCCTTTTCCATTTTTCCTGGTTTTGCTGAAGTGCCCAGCCTACTATAAACACCAATCCTAAATATGGCACTTTTATATACCTGTCGGCCAAAAAACCAGCACCGGCTCCAAATATTTGTAGCATAAAAACGATTGACAACAGAAAGAAAAGCCCCCCAAAAGCTATCGCCCTTGTTTTATTTGTTGTTTTGTAAATGACAAAAGCTAACAACAGTATAAAAACTGGGCTTAAATAATAAATTAACGGCAAAGTGTTACCACTACGTGCAGGATAAGGGTACAAAGCACTTAAATTTAAAGGTGCAAAAAACTTGAATAAATACGAACCTAAGGAAAAGATGCCGAAAAAGAACCTTTCGGTAAGTGTGTATATTTCGTTCACTTTCAAAGCACCAACGCTTTGCAACACAAAAATTCCGGCTACACCAAAAATTAACGAGAGCAAGAAATACGGCGCTTTTTCAAAAAGTATTTTTAAGTTTAAAGGACGTTGGTAATAATAATCTACTGCCAAAAGCACCAACGGAAGCGAAACAGCCTGTATTTTTGAAAAAAGTGCCAAAACAAAAAGGCCTAAGCTTCCGGCAAACAGGATTTTCTGTCGTTTGTCAGCCCGCACATAATTAATGTACATCAAAAGTGAGCCGAAATAGAACACGCCGTAAAGTAAATCTTTTCTTTCGGTTGCCCAAGCTACCGACTCAACGCCCATGGGGTGGATTCCATATACCAAGGCTCCTGCTGCCGCATAAATACCGTCCAATTTTAGTGCGATAAGTATCCTGAAAACCAAAAAGACACAGATTAAATGGATCAATAAATTTGTGGAATGAAAAGCCAATGGGTTCAAACCCCAAATTTTATACTCAATAGCGTACGAAAGCAGCGGAAGCGGTACATAAGTGCCTCCAACCTGCGATGTAAACATCTGTTTGAGCGATTCCATTGTAATACTCCTTATCATCAAGTTGTCGGTTATGTATGCATTGTCGTCCCACGAAGGGATGAAATCGGCACTAAGTGTCGGCAAAAAACTTATGAAAGTTGCTATTAAAATAAATATGGCAAGGAATGATTCATTTTGAAATAGAATCGCTTTAGGGTTCAGGTTTTGAACGGGATTTTGAATGTTTGAGGTCTTTTTGGCTGTCTGTTGCTTTTTTGGCAGGGTTTTCGGTTTCATAAGTTTTGTTTTTTCGGCCACGCAATTTATCATTAATAGCAATAAGTTTTCTGTGCTTGTTTGTTGCCGTTATACGAAAAGTTAGTTCAAGGATGAAATATAGCCTGGCGAAATTTCTGTTCCTAACGAGTTGGCCTTTAGGGCATCGGCCAAAGCCAAACTTCTATTGCCAACAATTTTGTAAATTTGGGAGCGAATATAGTAATAATTTCCAAAATCCGGTTTTAAGGCAATCGCTTTGCCCATCCATTCAATTGCTTCCATATTACGGCCTAAGGACTGATATGAAATGGCTATACTAGAATATACACGTTCATCGTTTGGCTCATAAATAAGGTATTGCTTAAAGTCTTCAATCGCTTTAAGCTTTTCACCCATACCGCTATAGGCCATAGCGCGGTTTGCATAAGCTATCGCTAAACTGCTGTCTAATTCAAGGGATTTGCTTAAATAAAATACTGCTGAATCAAACTGGCTTTTGCGCACATATATAGCGCCTAAATTCCCTAAAGCTAATGGGTCTTCCTTTTTTTGCTTAACAACATGGATGTAATCCTGAAAGGCTTGCTCATCCATCCCTTTTTCAAAAAATATATTGCCCCGCATAATTGTCAGTTCCAAATCACTTTTATCAAGCTCCAGCGAAATATTCATATCGGCTAAGGCTTTGTCGTTTTCGTTTTTTGTTTGGTAATATAAGCCCCGGCAACCATAAGGCCTTGCATCCTTGTTGGGGTATTTATCAATTACGTCTGTCCATAGCGTTTCACCATTTTTCCAAACTTTGCACCTATTGTAGGTTGATACGGATAAAACAAGTGCATAAACCAAAAAAGCAATCCAAATAAATGGCATTTTAGCTTTAAATTTGATTTGCAGATTCTGCAGCCCCCAACCGGCTATAAAAACCAATCCAAAATATGGGACTTTGGTAAAACGATCGGCCAAAAAACCTTGTCCTGCACCAAACACCTGAAGCATAAAAACGATTGAAAAAAAGAAAAACAAAGTGCCAAATACCACAGCACGTGTTTTTAGGGATGTTCGATAAACCGCAAGCCCAACGAGTAAAATAAATATGGGGCTAAGGTAATACAATATGGGCAAGGTGTTCCCAGTGCTTATTGGGTATGGGTGCATGGCACTCAAGGTAATTGGCACAAAAAACTTCAACAAATAGGCACTTAATGCATAAGCCCCGAAAAATAACCTTTCTGTTAATGAAAACATTTCGTTAACGTTCAAAGCCCCGACATCTTTCAGCACTACCAGGCCTGTTATTCCGAAAAGCAGCGAAAGTAAAAAATAAGGGATTTTCTCCAAAACCAAATTTGCCTTTAATGGCCTATCGAAGTAATAATCAATGACGATTAAAATTAAAGGGAGCGAAACAGCTTGGATTTTAGAGAACAGCGATAGTGTGAAAAGCAATAGGCTGCTCAACAATAGAAATTTGCGTTTTTGTCCAGACTTGATATATATAAGGTATAGCCACAAGGAACCAAAATAAAACCCACTATACAAAAGATCTTTCCTTTCGGTAACCCACGCAACAGATTCCACTCCCATCGGATGGATTCCGTAAAGCAATGCCGCCGCTGCCGCAAAAGTTTTTTTTAGGTTTAAAAGGCAAAGTATCTGGAATACCAATAGTACACCAATCAGGTGTAGAAATAGGTTGTTGATGTGGTAGGGTAGGGGGTTAAGTCCCCCAAAGTGGTATTCTATGGCAAAAGTTAAAATGGGAAGGGGTACATACGAGCCTCCAACAGGTGTGGTGAATATGTTTTTAAAATTTTCTATGGACAAAACCTTTATTAAAGGATTATCTATAACATACACATTATCATCCCAAGTCGGGATAAAATCAGATTTCAACGATGGCAAGTAACTTATTGCAGTTATAAGCAGAAGGATTGCTATATAGATTGTTTTCCGTTCATGAAATGGGGTTTTTGAATTTACCTTCGGCGATTCAGTTTTTAGGTTAGGTTTCTTAAGGTTCTTATTAGCCATTTCGGTTTTTTTCGACATTGGTTTATTCATTTTCGGTTTGATGAAATTTCGACTAAGATTTTGCCATTTAATACATGAATTTATATTGGTTGATCTTCTGGCTCCTAACTATTGCTTTAATTCTGCTAAATTAAAATATGTCTCACAAATGTTTCGAACCATTATAATGCCACCCTAAGATTTTGGTTTATTATATCCTGATTTATTCACAAACTTTATAGAACACTGATAACACTAATGTTTGAGTTTAACACTGATAAAGACAAAAATCCGTGCAAATCACGTGAATCTGTGTCATCCGTGTTCAATTATCATCAAGTGATCAATTATTCAGTTTAAATTTAACAATTGCCAAAGAGATTCAACTTGGTACAACAATTAAACGTGTAGCCCATTATTGTACAATTAGGCATAAAGTTTGAACCCCAGCCAATAAAATAAAATTATGATCCCGGTCCTATCGTGTAGAAAAAATATTTCTATTCTCTCTATTGTGAACTATTGTGCCTGATGTGGTTAATTTTTGTTTTGGTTAAGTAAACTCAGCTATTTTTCAATTTCTAATACCGCTTCAACTTGTTTCGGCGAAATACCCAACAACCATTGCTCAGTTCCCACCTATCCCCCATCAACCCATCCCCCTCAACCATCAAACAACCCATCAAACAATCAACCTACCCATCTACCATCAACCATCAAACAACCCCTCAACCTATCAACCCCTCAACCTATCAACCCATCAACCCCTCAACCCCTCAACCAATCCATCAACAAACTCTATCAAAGTATCAAAAGTCCGTTTTCTACTGCAATCCTTACCAAATGTGCGGAGTTTTTCGATTTCATTTTTTTAATCAGGTTAGTTTTGTGCCTCTCAACGGTCTTTTCGCTAATAAATAATTTGTTCGAAATGTCCTTGGTTGTATCCCCTTCCGATAAGTGCCATATTATTTGTAGCTCCCTTTGTGTAAGTGATTGAAATTCGGATCCGGCAGGGAGGTGTTCGGATGTGAAATCGTTTATCAACAATTTGGAAAAAAATTTACAGAAATATGTTTTCCCTTCGTAAACACTTTTTATGCCTTCATGCAATTCTTCTAAGGTGCAGTTTTTTGACAAAAAACCTTTTGCCCCATTTTTCAACATTTCTTTAATGTAGTTCGGATGGTTGTGGGCTGAAAGGGAGATGATTTTTATCCAAGGCGTTTTTTCGCTAATATTCCTTATTATATTACTCTGGGTTGATCCTTGGTTTTTAATATCCATTAGTATTACATCAGGTTTTACCGATTCAAGTTTTTTAATCAGCCCCTCGCCATCTGATGCTGTGCCAACAATTTCAAAATCACCGAATGAAATTAACAAGGATATCAGTGAATGAAGTATGAGTTTTTGGTCCTCTGCAATTACAACTTTTATTTTCTCTAATTCGCTTCTCATAATTACCAGTCCGGTTAAAAGTAAATTTTTTCTTGGGTTGATTAGAGTTTGTTTATCAATCTGGTTTATTTCAAAATGTACGGATTGTGATTTACAAATTGTACCGTTCGTAATTATTCAGTGCCTAAAATTGTGAATGCCTAAAATGCCTAAAGTCCTTTTCTGATTTTAGTCGCTTTATTTACCAAGCACTAACATTCAAATAGTCTTTAAAACTGCAGTTTAATGAACGCGGCATTTTTCTGTATTTAAAGGATCAAAGTATTAGTGGCATTAACTTAAGGCATTTTAGGCACTTTAAGTACCTCCCAAACAGGAATATTCTGTCTGGTGAATAGGTGCTAATTTTCAATGTACGATTTATTTTCAACGGGTTCAATCCTTCGTTTGTACCCCGTACATCGTAAATACTAATAAAACTCTACTTTGTTAAAAGACTCAAAGTAGCCTATTCCATTTTGAAGTTTGTGCCTAAAAATGGTTTTATCATAAATTCAGTCATTTTACACGAAATAGTAAAAATAGATGGAAGGTATAACTGATTCCATTCCAAAAGGCCTTTTTTAGCCACAAAGTGTTACACTGAGTGCCACACTGAGTAGTACAGTGAGCTTGCCTAACTGCCTGCCGATGTGCTTGCCGAAGTGGCACAAAGTCTCTAAGTTTACTCAATAATTGCTTGTTTTAAAGGAATTCGTGATATTGCTTCGCTAAGTTCACTAAGTCTATAACGAAGAATAACAATGCTTTGTGAACCATTGTGTCATTGTGCCTTAGTGGTGGTTCTTAATTATTAGTTTATCGGAGTGGACTCAAAACTACCGATTATTTTTATTTCTCTACTATTCATTTTTCTATTGTTGATATGTTTGTCGTAAGAACAACCCATATTCCCACTCATAACATATTCAAATTATTTTAGTTGCGATTTTTATTTTTCTTTTCTTTCTGAAAAATCTATTTGAAATTATTTTTTCATGCTTTTCTATCCCACCCAACCCTCTTGCACAAATATCAGAATATTTTTGCCTCTTTGTAAAAAATGCGTTTCCTATTCGTACATTTGCACAATGCTTTCGTTAGAGGGGGCAAATAAAATTGAGTTGTGAAGTTTTATTTATTTACAAAAATACAGGAAAATAGACATGGAAAGACTGAATACTCAAAATTATTTATTTCTTAACGCATTTAATTTGATGTGCAAGAAAAAAATGAGTAATTTCGGTTCAAATTTTTCGTTAAAAGTTTCCTTTATTTAAACTAATTCGCTCGAAAAAAAGATTTTTGGCTTTAAAAACTGCCACTTCTACTGTAAATATAAAGGTATCACGAACGCCATTTCTGACTGAATCAAACAAATAACAACTAATTCTGTTACTGATAGAGAAAAACCACAAAAACAATCCAAATGAAAAATCCCATGAAAACGAAAGTGTACATCAAGTTAGAACCCCCTCCTTAGAGGCACTAAGTCTTTTATACATGAATGAATTTTACCCGTTCTTTATAAAATTAACCAATAAGTTTAAACTAAGTATTTATCTATGAAAACAGTTTACAAAAAAACACTAATGTGGAAGTACTTAAAGCTACCCGCTTTAATATTCTTCCTTTTGGCATTGTCTTACAATGTCAAGGCTCAAGTTGCTACACCAAGGTATGTATGTTATGGCTCACCTATTAACCTTTTCTGTGCAACTTTGTACGGTTGTGGTTTATCAGGTTCCACTTACACTTGGACTGACTCTGACGGAAACGTTGTTGGGAATACCCAAGATGTAGTTATTCCTTTTGGTTCGCCAGCATACCACAATGGGCCTTTCTATTTGGCAGTACAATATCTGCCTTCAGGTCTTTCATCCGGCACGGCTAATGTAACATTACTTTCTCAAATTGTTATAACAGGAACAACTACTTCGCCAACCTGCAATAATGGAAGTAATGGGCAATTAACCGTTACCGTAAGTGGGGGCAAGCCTGCTTATTCTTCTTATGTATGGAGCAATGGAGCAACTACCAAGAATATTTCTGGATTGTCTGCTAATACTTATACAATTACTGTAACTGATGCAAATTCGTGCACAGGAACCCAAACTTTTACACTTACTAATCCTGCCCCAATTGTCATAGCTCAAGTTGGGACTTCTGGAAGTAATCTTACATGCAATGGTGATAATAATGGATACGTGAACACTTCTGTAAGTGGGGGAACAAGTCCTTATAATTATACATGGAGCAACGGTTCAACCACATCCAATATTAGTAGCCTCACTGCTGGTACTTATTATGTTACTGTTAGTGATGTCAATGCATGTACTAAAACTAATTCATTCGTTATTAACGAACCAACAGCAATTGTAATTAGTAAATCTGGCACAGACCTTAGTTGTAATGGTGATAACAATGGGGTTATTAGTATTACTGCTTCTGGAGGAACCCCTGGTTATTCTTACGCTTGGAGTAACGGCGGAGGAAATGTAACAATAATTTCTGGTCTTGTTGCCGGCGTTTACAGTGTAACTGTAACAGATGCTGCAAGTTGCACAAAAACTGGCAGTTGGTCAGTAACTGCACCTAGTGCATTAACTTTGACAAAAACTGTTAACAATATTTCTTGTGGCGGGTTAAATGATGGCTCTGCTACTGCCACTGTTGGAGGAGGTATCTCACCATACAGCTATAGCTGGTCAAATGGCCATACAGCGACTGGTGTTTCGGATGGAATAGCTAGCTTATCAGCTGGTTCTTATACTGTTACCGTTACCGATGCTAACTTATGCACGAAAACTGATACATTTGTTATTACTGCGAATCCGGCTTTAAGTTTAAGCCTTGTTGCAGCAAACAATCCTCTTTGTAATTCAAGCAGCGATGGATCTATTACTGTAAGCGTTTCTGGTGGTGCTCCTGCTTATTCATACTTATGGAACAATGGACGGACAGTAGCAACAGCAACAGGTTTGGCTACTGGTACATACTCGGTAACAGTTACTGATGCAGGGTCTTGTACCATCACCCGTTCATACAGCATTACTGCTCCATCAGCATTGAGCCTTTCAGGCACACCAACAGCAGTTAAGTGCAAAGATGGCGATGATGGCAAGGTAGATGTAACC
>CAJAXK010000036.1 GCA_903946925.1 uncultured Bacteroidales bacterium
CTTCCAGCAGCTCTTTGTCAGTTAATTGAGATAGTTCTTTTTCGTTCATGTGGTCTTATTTTTTTTAATTTTTAATGTGCTTTTATAATTGCGCGCAAAGGATGACGCTATGGCACAGCGGGAATAAATTGTTGCCCAAAGTCAGCCAGTACAAATGTATATAAAGAATTCAAATGTTTCAACGAACACGGAAACCCGCATTTGCTATAGTGTTTGTTGGATTTATCAATAAATGGTAGGTTTATATAATAAAAAAACACTATCAAAACCTAGGCTTCCAGCCGCAAATCGGCCATGGCTTCCCGAATATCACACCTGTTAAGTGCTTGTGAAATCCGCAGGTAAGGGATTTAGTTCAACTTGGACTTCTTGCTTTGCACTGCGTGCTACATGAAGTCCTATTTATTACCACCTGGTGTTCTGTTTTCCAAATAATCATATATTAATTTAGATGTTTCTTTTGCTGTTAATTCTGTTGTGTCAATTTGCATTTCGTTTTCGAGTTTAAATTTTAACGTGTCATTGTTTATTTTTTTACTTATCTCAAAATCTTTGAACTTATCAGTCCTTAAATCTAATCGTTTTTTAGTCTCACTTTCAGTTACATAAAGACCAAAAATAGAAATTTCCCAATCTTTTTTTATATTATTCAATCGTTCAAGATAATCAATAATTTTATTACCGCTAAAAGTGTCAATCACAATTATTGGTTTATAATTCAAGTCAAAAAAATTCTTAACCAATTGAGTTGAAACATTTAAAATTCCGATATGTTCTTTTTGATTTGTCCACTCAACAGAAATCACCATCGAGCGTAGATTGTCAATCTCCATCCGAACCCCACCAGAAAAATATTTAGCCAATTCCTTTGCGGTTGTAGACTTACCTGTGGATGGGGCCCCCTTGATAATAATTATATCCAAATCCTTTTTTTTTATTAATTGTAGATAATTTCTGGAACATTACAAGCCATTTCCTTACATGGGAAATTACAAGTTTTCATAATTTTTGATACCTCTGTCGCACGTTTTTTACAAAGAATTTGAATTATGTCTTCTTTTTCAATATTACCTAGAGGTTCTTTTGCTCGAAGTATTCTTCTGTGGTCAAAGCATTTAACTACATCTCCGTTTGGATATATAATTATATTTTTCCTCGCTGCACAAGCAACATCATTCGATGTAGTTTTTGGAGTGTTTATTGGGTTATTCCAAACACCTCCAAAGTCAAGATATCTTTGCGTTGTATGTAAAACCACCAAATCTTTACAAAAACTTTGAATACTATCAATCTCTTTTTCAGATTCAGAAGCAATTACAGACTGAATTTGAAGGTTTCTTCCCAAATATTGTTTTGACAACTTAATGTTTTCCATTACTTTTTCAAATGTAGCCTTTCCTCTAAAGTCTGTCCACTTGCTTTCATCAATTGTATCAATTGATATTACTAATTTGTGATTAAGTGCAGCATAACGTTTTAAAAAATCTTCGGTAATTAATACCCCATTTGTAAAAGTCAATAATAGAATTTCATGTTTTCTTGATTCTTCCGCTATCTTTAAAACATCCTCTGCAAGAAGCAATGGTTCTCCTCCCGTTATTGTAACTTGATATAGGTTTTCATTTAACATTTTTAGACAATTAAGAAAAATGGAAATATCAATATGCTCATTATCTGGTTCAGGTGTTTTCCAAATACCACATTTCGGACATTTTTCATTACAGCGCTTTGTAATCATATAAATCAATTCATTACCCTTTACTCCATAAAACCTACGAATAGGAGTCTTATACCACCTGTAAATACTCCATTCAATGGTTTTCATAATTATTAATGGAATATAAAAATACCATTTCCCGATTCGTTTTGAAAAAGGTTTTATTTCACCAAAATAATCGTTTATTACATGGGTGAAACTGGGTTGATTAGCTCTTCTTCTATATATTAAACTCATAAGCGTTTCCTGAATAAATTGATTCTGAATTGTCCCAAAGTAAAACCGTATGTCCATCGTATAATGTGGCACTTGAACTCTTATATTTTTTGAAAAGGTTAACAAAACGTTTAAAACCAGTCAATGTGCTTTTATAACCGAAGTCGTGCCATAACTTTGCTTTTGGACAAAACCCAATTTTATATTTACTTCTCATTCTTAAACAAAGGTCAACGTCTTCACCGGCAGCTGTTGGAAAACGCTCGTCAAATACAAATTCTTCTGCTACAAATGCCTTTATACCAAAATTTAATGACGGCATATACCATAATTCTTTTTTATCAGGAAGTAACCACTTGCCATTTAACGTTCCGTTAATATCATGGTAATAGTCATAAAGTGTCTTGCCATAGGAAAAAGTCATTCCTCCAACAGCAGCAAATTCAGTACTTTCAAGAAAATTAGTCATCTGTTCGTTCCATTGTAAATCTAAAATGCAATCATGGTCTATAAAGAATATATGTTTTGCATTTTCTGAAAGGGCTTTGTCAATACCAATATTTCTTGCTTTTGCTGGTCCTCCATTTTCAGATAGCCTTATATGTTCAATATTGAAAAAATTCAACTGATACTCAAATGGGCTGAAATCATCAATCACAAGGACTTTCTCAAATTTGAGTGTTTGATTTTGAACACTTTCAAGTAATCTTGTTATGCAATCAATGTCCCATTTAGTCTTTATGTAACAAGGAATTATTAAAAAACTCATAAATCTGTTTTTATTCTGTTTATTTGTGGCACTACGTCTGTCTCTATACTTGGCGGTAATGGTGGGTATTAAGTGGCAAACCCTATAGGGTTGCACTTAGTGCATGTTAGGCGTTCGCCTGTTTATTTTTATTCGATAATTCTTCAATAATGCTTTTTAATTCGAAGTAGTGATACTGTAATCGTTCAAGAATTACTGTTTCAACATCATTTTCAATTATATCTGTATGAAGATAAACCCTATCTTCTCCATTTGGCTTTATATCAAGAAATTTTCCTTGATATTTATTTATTAATATCTCTGCATAAGGTTCAAAATCTTTTACTTTCCAAGAGGTTATATAGATTTTAAATTTTCCCAAAGGGTTTTGATTAGAAAATTCGTAGCTAGATTCAATTCCTATGCGAGGTAATGTTGTGTTATTATTGAAACTGTCAATTCCTAAGTCCCAACCTTGATATGCCCACCATTGTGCCCCTGTAAGTTCATTGATTTTGCTCAAAATTTCGCTAATTCTATTTTTTTGAACATTAAAAATTTGTTGATTAATATTGTTATATTGACTAATCATTTCATCAATACTGTTTTTGTTTTCGGTAAAAAACCGAAACATTTTATTGTCAAATTTTCCATCCATATTTTCTATTGTTTGAATAAAATCATACATTATTGTTACATATCTTTGGTTGGCTTGTGAAAAGTATGTGCCGACATTCATTTTAATCATTTCAAAAAAATCAGAATAATAGACTTTTACAAAACCGTTTTCTTTCATTTTTTTTAATTCGCTTTGGTCTGTAATCTTTTTAACTGACAAAACTACTTTGAAAATATTGTTATCAATATTATTCTGGGACGCTTTTTGATTTATCAAATTTTTGTAAGTCGGGAGAGGATTATATAGAGGAGCATAAATTTTATTTTCAATTCCAATAATAAAATCAGTACTTAAAATTAATATATCTAATCTTTTACCGTCTTCTGTCTGAACTTCTGTATCAACAGTGATTTGGTTATTTACGATACGTAAAGTGTTTTCTTTTGAAATAACATCAAATAATGATTGTAAAAATAAATCGTTCAATCCGTGTTCGTTGGTTGGTTGAAAAAAAAATGCTAAAATTCTGCTACATATTTCTTCAAATCGGTTACCTGGATATCGGCAAATATCTAAATATGTTGTTTGTGGAATTATTTTAGGAATTTGTTTAAACTCCTCAATAAGTTTTTCATAATTGCAAACATTATTCATTGCGCTTTATTTTAAATATTTCCTGTTAGATTTATTTCCATAAATTGTTGTTATCTTTCTTTTCATGAGATGACACCTAACATCCCTGTAAACTTAACCAATTGTGTTTATTTCGGCTTTAACTGTAACTGGCACAATTCGTTTGCATCTGTAATTCAATGGTTTGCAAGATTTTGTTTCCATACATCCAAACAATAAATTTAACGTCAACAAAAAATTATAAGTGGGTGCAAACGGATAGTACCTCTGGGTTTCAAACTATTTTTTGAAAAGCAAACCAAAGGTACATTATAAAATTTCTTTCCCAACTTGCCCATCGTAATTTATAGCGATTATAAATAGCGGCTCGCACACAATACACACAATTCCCTTAATGTTGACTGCCTGCTTTGCATAATCAAAGAAACTTGTATCAGGTTTTCTTCTTCCATCTTCTGCGGCATATTGGCCTTTTCTGGTTTAACCAGCCTTACACTGCTCAGTCCGCTACAAATCCATAGTATCCAATTGGCTTTTCAATTGGTCTAAACCCTTGGTAGTAATATGGGTGTAAATTTCGGTGGTTTTGCTGCTTTCGTGCCCTCAGCCACACTTGCCAATCCAAGTTAAAGTGCCAAGTGCCAAGTTCCAAGTTCCAGGTGCCGCAATCCGAAATCCTACATCTCACATCAAACATCCAACATCCAACATCCCACCTCCCAATCTAAGGCCTTAATCCCCTAACAAATTCGGCTGCATTGGTAATGGCAATAAGTATATCAACGGCATTTATTGCCCCGTCGCCGTTCAGGTCTTCGGGCACATAACCGGTACCGAAACCAGCGGCCAGGTTATCAATGGCAATCAAATCCAAAGCATCAATAAGCCCATCCTGGTTCACATCGCCGGTTGGGGCCACATATTTGCCCGAATTCAGTTTCAGGTTTGCCCCATAAGCCTTGGTTTGTGCATCGGTAAAATCGTATGTAACCGAACCACTGCCAAACAATACCGGTGTTTCCGACCAGGTTTCGATGCTGTTGCGGTGTTTTATGGCTATATAGTACAAGCCGTTGAGTGAAGCGGGAAGTACAGCAATCGCAACACCAAGCGTAGAAAGGTCGGCTGGTATGGCAGGAACAACCAATTCGTAAGGCGTTACCGATGAGTGTACCTCTATGGTAACCTGGTCGGCAATATTGCCAGTAAACTGATCGCCGGTACCGTTTTGTGCTTTGTTCAGGCCACTGCCGTTAAACAAGCCTTCGGGCAACAAGGTAATGGTGAGCAAGGTATCAGCCCCCGACTGTTCGAGCACAACCTCAACCGTGGCAATGCCCGAAACTGTAACCGTAATATGTGCCGTGCGCGAAAGGTAGGCTGGGTTTTCGGTATAGATTGCCGTAACAGCTCCGTTTCCGCTGCCCGAAGGGGTTACGGTACACCACAAAGCATCGCTCTCCGCTGACCAATCCGTATTGGAAGTTACATCAAAAACACTTGTCCCTGCTTGGTTTCCCACATTTTGAACAGGTGGCGAAACCAACAAGGTCGGCGTGGCTCCTTCCTGTACAACGCTTACCATAACCGGTGCCAATCCCGAAACACTCACCGTTATGGTTGCAGTCCTTGGCAATATGGAAGTGTTTTCGGAATAGCTTGCAGTAATAGCTCCGTTTCCGTTACCAGAAGGCGTAACCGAACACCACAATGCATCGCTCTCCGCTGACCAATCCGTATTGGAAGTTACATCAAAAACACTTGTCCCTGCTTGGTTTCCCACATTTTGAACAGGTGGCGAAACCAACAAGGTCGGCGTGGCTCCTTCCTGTACAA
>CAJAXK010000037.1 GCA_903946925.1 uncultured Bacteroidales bacterium
AACTGTGTCTGCAAAGAAGAAAAACTAAATTTGCAGACTATGACAGAACCGATTAAAAAAGAAGAATTCAATTATGAAGAATTCGAAAAGGAAGCCATAAAAGGGCTTTATGCGAAGAAAAATTTCATGGGTGATCAAGGTGTGTTTACCCCCCTGCTGAAACATTTTTTGGAGAAAGCGTTATCTTTAGAGATAGAGCAACACCTTGCACAATCCGGTGATAACAAGCGCAATGGGATTGGAGCCAAGACGGTCAAGAGTTCCGCTGGTGAATTTGAACTGATTACGCCACGAGACAGGAACAGTACTTTTGTTCCAGAGATTGTGGCCAAGCGCCAGGTAATCTTAGACGATGACCTATGCCAAAAGGTGCTCTCGATGTATGGCAAAGGCATGAGCTATAACGATATCAGGAAATTCCTGGAGGAGATCTATGCACTATCCTTGTCGCCAGCCCAGATGAGCGAGATCACCGATAAGATCATCCCTGAACTGGAACAGTGGCAGTTGCGCCCCCTTGAAACGATGTACTCGATAATATGGTTTGATGCCATCCATTACAAGGTAAGGGAGCAGGGTGCGGTAAAGACAAAAGCAATTTACAACGTTTTGGCTGTAAACATGGAAGGCGAAAGGGAACTGTTGGGTATCTATGTGTCCGAAAGCGAGTCTGCCCGATTCTGGCTTAGTGTGATGGAGGATTTACAGCTTAGGGGCATTGCCGATATTTTAATAGTTTGCACAGATAACCTGAAAGGGTTTTCCGATGCCATAAGCACTGTATTCCCCAAAACGATGGTTCAGAGTTGTATCGTCCACCAAGTACGCAATACCTTGAAATATGCCACTTACAAAGATTATGCGTCATTAACAGCCGATATGAAGTCCATTTACAGCAGCCCTAACTTGGTAGGTGGGGAAGCAAAGCTGGAAGAATTTGTTCAAAAATGGGAGGCCAAATACCCTGCAGCCACAAAGAGCTGGCAAGATAACTGGTACAAGCTCAGCTCGTTTTTTGAATTTGGCAAGCACATCCGCAAACTGATGTACACCACTAACCCGATTGAAAATGTACATCGCCAGATGCGAAAAATAACAAAATCAAAAGGGAGTTTTACCTCAGATGCCGCACTTAAAAAACTCATATATTTGGTGATCCGGGAAATTAACAGATCGTCAAAAGGGAAAGTGCCTAATTGGGGTTTAATCTATGGACAACTGACCATCAAATTTGAGGACCGGATAAAAGCATCTTTGAGATGATAAACCCCTGCAAAAGAAGGATATTCCTCGCAGACTGTCAAGGGTATATAAATGGCTTCGTTCCTCGCCACCCTTGCCAATCTGCGAGAAATATCCTAAAAGGCAGGCGTAAATCGTCTCTAAGAAAATATAAGGCAGACACAGTTCTGTGAACACTCCCGATAGGTGTGTTTTACAAAAGTTGTAAATGTGTTCCGCTCCACTGTAAATGTGTTCCTATCCATTGTCAATGTGTTCCGCAACATTGTCAATGTGCTCCGCTCCATTGTAAATATGTTCCGCTCCAATGTAAATGTGTTCCGCTCCATTGTCAATGTATTCCGCTCCATTGTCAATGTGTTCCGCTTCAATGTAAATGTGTTCTGCTCCAATGTAAATGTGTTACGCTCCATTGTAAATGTGTTCCCCTCCTACTGTCAACCGACTATTTGTCATTGTTAATGCGTTGTTGTTCGATGTAAATGTGTTGGGTTGGGTTCCGAGTGTCGGGTGCAGGGTGCCGAGTGCCATGTGCCATGTTCCGGGTGCCGGGTGCTGCAATCCGAAATCCGAAATCCGCAATCCCCAATCCGCAATCCCCAATTTCCAATAACCAATAACCAACAATTTCTTTCCCAACGTTAAACAAAACCCATTAAAGTATTGTTAATTTAACCTTAAAAAAGGTTCCTAACTATTATATTTGCAAAATCTAATTTAGCTGCCAAATGCCTAAATCGGATATTTCAAAACAAATTTAAACAAAACTTATAATGAAGAAAACCAGTATTTGGTTTATGCTGCCAGCATTGCTGACAGTTTTGTTTTTTCAATCAGTTAGTGTTTACGCTGACGGAACCAAGAAAATTGAAGTTGGGATTACCGAGCATCTCGACGAATATTTGCCTGCCGACATCCTCCTCACCGACCATACCGGCAAATTGGTGAACCTTAAACAAATCATCAACAAACCTACCGTATTGTGCTTCGTGTATTACCGCTGCCCCGGTATTTGCAGCCCTTTGATGAATGGCCTTGCCGAATCAATCGCCAGTACCGATTTGGTATTGGGCAAAGATTATCAGGCCATTACTATTAGTTTCGATAGCCGCGAAACATTTGAATTGGGGCAGAAAAAACGCGAAACCTATCTTAAAAAAATCAAAGGGCAGGATGGTTCGGGCTGGACTTTTTTAACCGGCGACAGTGCCAATGTTGCAAAGGCAACACAAGCCTTAGGGTTTGGCTATAAGTTCGAAAACAATGAGTTTATGCACGAAGGGGCGCTGATGATGATTAGCCCCGATGGCAAGATTACCCGCTATTTGAAAGGGATAAGTTTTGTGCCCTTCGAGTTTAAGCTTGCCCTTATCGAAGCTTCGGAAGGCAAATCGGCACCCACTATCATTAAAGTGCTCAAGTATTGCTATTCTTACGACCGCAAAACCGAAAGCTATTCGTTGGATGTTACAAGGATAACAGCAACCATGACCCTTATTTTTGCCTTTACCTTGCTCACAATCCTTTTAATACGTGGCCGGAGAAGGAAATCAAAATCAGCTAACCAATAATCAAACAAATAAATGACCGGAAATTCTACTACACATCGCGAACCCAGCTACCTTGATTATCAAGGGAAGTACACTGGGATCCGTGCTTGGATTTTATCTACCGATCACAAGCGTATAGCCTTGCTGTACATGTACTCGCAGATATTTTTCTTCCTTGCCGGATTGGTAATGGGCCTTTTTATGAAACTGGAACTTATTGCTCCAGGGCCACAACTTATGGAGGCGCAAACCTACAATGCACTGTTTACGGTGCACGGGCTTACAATGATTTTTCTATTTATCATCCCCGGATTGGCTGCATCGTTTGGCAATTTCATGATTCCTATTATGATTGGTGCAAAGGATGTCGCTTTCCCAAAACTGAACCTGTTTTCCTGGTACCTTTTTATTCTGGGTGCGGTAATTATCCTTATCGGTGTTTTTTCGGGCGATGGCCCACCTGATACCGGCTGGACTTTTTACGCCCCATACAGTTTAAAGACGAATACCAACGTTGTGCTTTCGGTATTCGGAGCTTTCGTGCTTGGATTCTCATCCATCCTAACGGGCTTAAACTTTATAGTTACCATTCACCAAATGCGCGCACCGGGCATGGGTTTCTTCCGTATGCCATTGTTTATTTGGTCGCTGTACGGAACTGCATGGATACAATTGCTGGCAACCCCGGTGGTAGGTATCACTTTCCTGATGGTGGTGGCCGATAGGATGTTGGACATAGGTTTCTTCGACCCGGCTAAAGGTGGCGACCCGGTTTTGTACCAGCACCTTTTCTGGATTTATTCGCATCCCGCAGTTTACATCATGATATTGCCGGCCATGGGAGCAATTACCGAAATAATAACAACATTTTCGCACCGCACGGTTTTCGGCTATAAAGCCATTGCCATGTCGAGCCTCGCCATTGCCTTTGTAGGATACCTGGTTTGGGGCCACCACATGTTTACATCGGGCATGAGCGAAACGGCAAGGTTGGTGTTTTCGTTCCTCACCTTTCTTGTTGCCATACCAAGTGCCATTAAAGTTTTTAACTGGACCGCAACCATGTACAAAGGCTCCATTTCGTTGGAACCGCCTTTCTGGTGGGCAATGGCCTTCATCTTCATTTTCATGATTGGTGGGCTAACAGGTTTGGTTTTGGGAAGTGTATCAACCGATATTCACGTACACGACACCATGTTTGTTGTGGCGCATTTCCATTACATAGTATTTGGCGGTGCCGGCATTGCGTTTTTTGCCGCTTTGCATTATTGGTATCCTAAAATGTTTGGCAAAATGTATAACAAGAAAGTTGCCAACAGGGCATTGCTTATGCTTTTCATTGGGTTCAACACATTATACCTTCCCATGTTTTTCCTGGGTTATATGGGCATGCCAAGGCGTTACTACGATTACCTCCCACAATTTGCCAACCTCAATTTGTTGTCAACTGTTGGCTCATGGATAATGGCAACAGCGCTTATTATTGTTATTGTGAACCTGCTCCGTGCAAAAAAAGGCACACCCGAAGAAATGGACGATCCATGGGGCGGACGTACTTTGGAATGGAAAATCCAATCGCCTCCTTCGCTCGAAAACTTCGAAGAAATCCCTGTTGTGGAGCACGAACCTTATGAACTAACCTCAAAATAAGCAGCCAATGGAACAAAATCACACAGAACATACTGATCACTTCGATCCGGTTGCTTCAAAACTGGGGATGTGGCTGTTTATTTTTACCGAAATCCTGCTCTTTGGCGGATTGTTTATAGTCTATTCCGTTTACCGTTTCAAACATCCTGTCGAATTCCATTTGGCACATCAGGAATTGGATGTTACCATTGGCTTGATAAACACAATTATATTGTTGGTAAGCAGTATGACGGTGGCTATGTCAATAACGGCATTGCAACTTGGCAATAAAAAGCTCACATTGATACTGATTGCGGTAACCCTTTTATTAGCAGCAGTTTTCCTTGTAAACAAATATTTCGAGTGGGGTGCAAAGATTCATCACGACATTTATCCCGGTAGCGAATTCCTGCTCAGTTTAAGCAAGGGCGACATGCTTTTCTTCGGCCTTTATTTCTTTATGACTGGTCTGCATGCGATACACATTATAGTCGGTATGGCTTTGTTGGGCGTTACTTACGTGAAAGTCAACAACGGAACGGTGAACCAAAACAGAGTTTCATTACTCGAAAACAGCGGCCTATACTGGCATTTGGTTGATTTGATCTGGATTTTCCTTTTCCCATTGTTCTACCTAATCCATTAATCCAAATGAGCGAACATAAACAACATATTTCAACATACAAGTCGCAGATACTTGTTCTATTAAGCCTCATTGTGCTAACGGTACTCACAGTTACCATTACCAGTGTTCACTTAGGAGCTTTCAACACGGCAGCCGCTATGCTAATCGCTTCGGTTAAAGCTGCCATTGTGTTGCTATACTTCATGCATTTGAAGTTCGACGAAAAAATATACCGCTTTATGGTTACCCTTGTGCTTGCCATTTATGCGGTTGTGATAATCATAACATTTTTTGACTACTTATACCGATAAACGCCATGTTCTCAGGATATTCAAACTTTTCGGGTGGAGTGGATATGGCTTTTGCCATCATCGTAGGGATTTCGCTTTTCTTCCTAATAGGTATTACGGCAGTAATTATCTATTTTATTTTCAAGTACAACAAAAAGAGCAATCCGGTTGCTTCCGAAATAGAAGGCAGCACAAAACTGGAAATAATCTGGACAGTTATCCCGCTTGTACTTGTTTTGTTCATGTTTTGGTTGGGTTGGAGTTCGTATATCCCTCAACGGAAAGTACCTGCCGATGCCATGAAAATTAAAGTTACCGCCCAAATGTGGAGCTGGCGCTTCGAATACGAAAATGGCAAGGTTGAAGATACGCTTTACATCCCTGTTAACAAAGCCGTTGTGCTCAATATGGTTTCAGTTGATGTGATCCATAGTCTATACATCCCGGCATTTAGGGTAAAAGAAGATGTTGTTCCGGGCAAAGCTGAAAACTACATGTGGTTCAAATCCTTGATGGTTGGTTCGTACGACCTCTTTTGCGCCGAATATTGTGGGTTGCGGCACTCGTACATGGGCACAACGGTTGAAGTTGTTGACCAAAAAACTTTCGACAAATGGTATGCAGCCACGCCGCCAAAAATGGATTCGGCCATGGCCGCTAAACCCGGAGTTGCAGGTCGCATGATTATGGACAAAAAAGCCTGTTTTGCTTGCCATTCCATTGATGGCACTAAAATGGTTGGTCCATCGTACAAAGGCATTTTTGGCCATAAAATAACAGTTGAATCCAATGGTAAGGAGCGCGAAATAGTTGTGGATGAGGAGTATATCAAAAAGTCAATACTCGAACCAGAAGCCGACATTGTTAAAGGTTTCCCAAAAGGCACCATGGTTTCGTACAAAACACAATTGACCGAAAAGGAAATAGATGAAATTATTGAATACATCAAAACACTAAGTGAAGACAAAAAATAGCTTTGGCGAACTCCTGAAAATTGCCAACGAACTTGGTAAAGTCCGTATTTCGGTGGCAGTGGCGTTTACAACTTTTACAGGCTACATACTCAGCCACGGTCAATTCGACCGTGGTTTTGTTTTGCCTTTTTTAGGGATTTTCCTTTTGGCTTGCGGGGCCTCCGCGCTAAACCAATTGCAGGAATCCGATACCGACTTAATCATGAAACGGACTTCCGGGCGGCCGCTTCCATCCAAACGGATTGGTAAAACCGGAGCAATTATTATCACACTAATTTACTTTGTTGCGGGATCGGCAGTCCTTTATTTTGGGCCGGGACTATTAACGCTTTTAGTAGGGCTATCAACTTTTGTATGGTATAACCTTATTTACACACCTTTAAAAAAAGTTACAGCTTTTGCTGCCGTTCCAGGCTCCATGGTTGGCGCTTTGCCACCATTGGCTGGATGGGTTGCTGGAGGTGGCAGCCTAACCGATCCAAGGGCTTTGGCTTTAGGCTTTTTCTTTTTCATGGGGCAAATCCCCCATTTCTGGTTATTGCTTTTAAAATTAGGTAAACAATACGAAAGCGCCGGTCTTCCATCGCTTACCCAACTACTAACTGATGAACAGATTAAACGCTTGACTTTTGTTTGGATAGCTGCAACAGCTATTTCGGCATTGGCTCTTCCCTTTTATGGTTTGCAGGAAAAAACATGGAGTATTGCTTTAATCCTTTTGCTTTCGGCTGGGCTTGTGGTAATATTTGTGCCATTGCTTAATCGCACAAAACCATTTAATGTTGGAAAATCATTTGTATTGATAAATGTGTATTACCTTTTCGTGATGTTTGTAATGATAGCAGATAAGTTGGTTTGATTCTTTTTTTTGAGAACTAATAACCCTTGAAATTCTTATTTTGAGGTGAAATTTTTACAAAAATGTTCAACAAAAGTTATTTTCTTGTCCCTTTGCCCTGACGCAAAAAGACCAACTTAGCGAAGCGGTCTCATGAGCTCCTTTAAAAAAAAAAGCTATGGGTGAATAAAAAGTCAAGGCTTTATAGAAATTTTACACATTTGTACACCTCGGTAAACACCCGCAAAACA
>CAJAXK010000038.1 GCA_903946925.1 uncultured Bacteroidales bacterium
CCCTAACAGCCTAATCCCCTAACAGCCTAAACACAAATAAGCGTCCCACAATTATCACCCGACAAAATCTTTTGCAGGTTTCCAGCTTTATGAACATCAAAAACTATCACTGGCATATTGTTTTCGCTACAGAGCGTAAAAGCAGTCATATCCATGATATTCAAGCCCTTGCTATATGCTTCCGCGAAAGTGATTGTAGTGAATTTTGTCGCAGTCGGATCTTTTTCTGGGTCGGCGGTATAAACGCCATCCACGCGTGTGCCTTTTAGCAACACATCGGCATGGATTTCGATGGAGCGCAGTGCGGCAGCCGTATCGGTTGTAAAGAAAGGGTTACCGGTTCCACCGGCAATAATCACAACTTCATTTTTTTCGAGGCTATGAATGGCTTTCGGTCCACTAACTTTTCCGGCAATCGGATCAATTGGCAATCCTGAAAGCACCTTTGTTTTTACACCAACGGTTTCAAGTGCCGATTGCAAGGCCAAACTATTAATTACGGTCGCCAACATTCCCATATAATCGCCTTGTACGCGATCAGTACCCAGATTATTGCCTTTCAGTCCACGGAAAATATTCCCACCTCCCAACACAACCGCAACCTGGACTCCCATTTCAACTGCTTTTCTGATTTCGTCAGCATACAAAACTAGCATGTTTGTATCGAAACCATGACCGGAATTACCGGCCAATGATTCGCCGCTGAGTTTGAGCAAGATGCGATTGTATTTCATGTGTTTTACTTTTTATTAAGAAGTGGAAAATATTGTTTTTACTGAAGTTTAAATTTCATCTTTACCGTGGCAGGCTTTGTATTTTTTCCCGCTTCCACAGGGACATTGGTCGTTTCGGCCAACTTTTTTCTCCACTTTTACGGGGCCGCTAACGGTAGGCTCGCTTGTGCGCTGGTTCATAACATCGTTCCTGTTTTCGCGTAGGCGGCTGTTGTCGGTGCGCTTTGGTTGATGTACTTCTTTTACCTGATCGGCTTGCTGTGCTGGAAGGTTGGCGCGGGCAAGGAATCCTATTATATCCTTGTTTGCCTTTTGTAGCATGGATTTGAACAGGTTGAAAGATTCCAGTTTGTAGATCAACAACGGATCTTTCTGTTCGTAACTGGCTGATTGTACGCTGTGCCGGAGTTCGTCCATTTCGCGGAGGTGCTCTTTCCATGCATCGTCAATCACGCCAAGTGTAATCCCTTTTTCCACTGCAAGCGAAACTTCCATTCCTTTGTCGTCGTAAGCCCTTTTGAGGTTAGCGGCAACTTGCATGGATTTTATCCCATCGGTAATTGGTATGGCGATAAACTGGTAACGTGGGTGGTTTTCATAAACATCTTTTATAGTTGGGTACGAAAGTTCGGCAATCCGTTTCGATTTGCTCCGATAATCCTGGTAAATGGAATGGAAAAGTTCGTCGGTAAGTTTGGTTTTATTTCCGGAAAGAAAATCTTTTTGGCTGAATGGGCAATCGGCAGCAAAAGTTGTGATCAATTCGAGTTTGAAGCCTTCATAATCGCCACTTTCCTGAAAATCGGTAACGTAGTTATCACACAGATCATAAATCATATTTGAAATATCCAGAGCAAGGCGTTCGCCATATAAAGCCTGGCGGCGTTTGCTATAGATAACTTCCCTTTGGGCATTCATAACATCATCATATTCGAGCAAACGTTTCCGAATCCCGAAGTTGTTCTCTTCCACTTTCTTCTGCGCACGCTCTATACTTTTGGTAATCATGCGGTGCTGTATAACTTCGCCATCCTTAAGGCCAAGTTTATCCATGATTCCCGCTATGCTTTCGGAACCAAACATTCGCATCAGGTCATCTTCGAGGGAAACGAAAAATTGCGAACTTCCTGGGTCGCCTTGTCGTCCGGCACGTCCGCGCAACTGCCTGTCAACGCGTCGCGATTCGTGACGTTCGGTACCAATAATGGCCAAACCTCCGGCTTCTTTTACGCCAGGCCCAAGTTTTATGTCGGTACCACGACCTGCCATGTTGGTAGCGATGGTAACTGTGCGTGGCAAACCGGCTTCGGCAACAATCTGTGCTTCGCGTTGGTGCAACTTGGCGTTCAGTACGTTATGGGGAATGCGGTCGCGTGTCAACATCCGGCTTAGCAATTCCGAAATTTCAACCGATGTTGTACCAACCAAAACTGGTCGGCCTTTTTCGATCAGCGATTTTATTTCAACTATTACTGCATTAAATTTTTCGCGTTTTGTTTTATAAACCAAATCCTCGTTGTCGGCACGGACAACCGGGCGGTTGGTTGGTATTACAACAACATCCAATTTATAGATATCCCAAAATTCACCTGCTTCTGTCTCGGCAGTACCAGTCATACCGGCAAGTTTGCGGTACATGCGGAAATAATTCTGCAAGGTAACTGTGGCATACGTTTGGGTGGCGGCTTCAATTTTGACATTTTCTTTTGCTTCAATCGCCTGGTGCAAACCATCGCTGTAGCGGCGGCCTTCGAGGATACGCCCGGTTTGTTCGTCAACAATTTTTACCTTGTTGTCCATCACCACATATTCCACATCAATTTCGAACAAAGCATACGCTTTCAACAATTGGTTGACTGTGTGAATGCGTTCCGATTTAATGGAATAATCGCGTAGTAATTCTGTTTTTTGGTCTATTTTTTCTTTGTCAGTCAATTGCCTGCGTTCCATTTCGGCAATTTCGGCTCCTACATCGGGGAGGATATAGAATTTAGGATCATCGTACGATTTGGTAATCAGGTCAATACCTTTATCGGTAAGCTCAATGGAATTGTTTTTTTCGTCAATAACAAAAAACAGCTCATCATCCATGATGTGCATGTTTTTCGACTGCTCCTGCATGTAAAAGTTTTCAGTCTTGAGCAGGATGGCCTTTATTCCGGGTTCCGAAAGGAATTTAATAAGTGCTTTGTTTTTGGGCAAACCGCGGAAGGAACGCAAGAGGGATTCACCACCTCGTTTTTCGTTATCTGCAGAAATTTTCCCATCGGAATTGGCTACGAGCAAGCTTTTGGCTTCCGAAAGCAATTTAGTTACAAGGTTGCGCTGTTCGTTGTAAAGCCTCGATATTTCAGGCTTTAAGGCTTCAAATTCCTGGTTTTCGCCGCGAGGTGTTGGCCCTGAAATAATAAGAGGTGTACGCGCATCGTCAATCAACACGGAGTCAACCTCATCAACAATAGCATAATTATGTGGCCGCTGTACCAATTCGTCGGGGTTGCGGGCCATGTTGTCGCGCAGGTAATCGAAACCGAATTCGTTGTTGGTGCCATAAGTAACATCGGCCAGATAGGCGTTCCTGCGTTCCTGCGAATTAGGTTCATGCCTGTCGATGCAATCTACTTTTAAACCATGGAATTCGAACAAAACGCCCATCCATTCCGAGTCGCGTTTGGCAAGGTAATCGTTAACGGTAACAACGTGAACACCTTTTCCGGGAAGGGCATTGAGATAAATCGGCAAAGTAGCCACAAGGGTTTTTCCTTCGCCGGTACCCATTTCGGATATTTTTCCCGAGTGCAATACAGCGCCTCCGATAAGCTGCACGTCGTAATGAACCATGTCCCAGGTAATCATATTGCCTCCGGCCATCCAACGGTTGTCCCAGTATGCCTTGTCGTCAACAATATTCACGCTGTCCTTACGGGCAGCCTGATCGCGGTCGAATTGGGTTGCTGTAACTTCCAATGAATCGTTGGTCGAAAAACGACGGCTTGTTTCCTTTACCACGGCAAAAGCGGCAGGCAAAATCTCAAGCAAGGTGTCCTGGGTTTTGCGGTATTCTTCTTTATCAAGAAAATCAATACGCTTGTAGAGTTCTTCCTTTTCTTCGATATCAATATCAAAATCGGTATCTATCCGGGCTTTTATGGAGTTGATTTCATCGCGTTCGGCTTGCACTGCATCGGCAATTTGCTGCTTGAAGGCAAGGGTCATGGCCCGAAGTCCATCGTTGTCAAGAGCTTGAAGCTTTGCGAATTCTACCTTGGCTTTTTCAACCAAAGGTGTGATATTTTTTATGTCGCGGTCGGACTTGGTGCCTCCCGAAATCATTTTCAGAAATGAGTTGAGCATTTTAAATTTAAGTTAAGCGAACAAAATTTGTTCAATCAAACATGCAAAGATAATGTATTCCTTTTAAAAGGCCATCAATGGGATTGCCGGAAAGGGAAAAACGGGAAGGCTAAAGCAAATACCGTACAATAAACACTTTATTGGGTTTGAAGCGACAAAGTGGCAGTTTTCTTTAGTGGAAGGAGTTATTGGTTAATGGTTATTGGGAAATAGTTATTGGTGAATGGGAAATAGAAAATAGAAAATAGTTAATGGGAATTGGTTAATTGTTATGGGTGAATGGAAAAGAGTTAATGGTTATTGGGAAATAGTTATTGGTTAATGGTTATTGGGAAATAGTTTGTGCTTTCATGATTTTGGTTGACAAAAAAGACTAAACTTCTAATTCAACTGTTTGTAACTCAATTTTATTTTTTAGTTGACTGTATTTAACTTTGTATGGTCAGGTGAAACGGAGGGAAGCTCTGCCGGGGGGCAA
>CAJAXK010000039.1 GCA_903946925.1 uncultured Bacteroidales bacterium
AACAATTGAACATTTGAACATTTGAACAATCGAACATTTGAACATTTGAACATTTGAACAATTGAACAATTGAACCTTGAACGCGAAGCAATTGAACATTTGAACAAGCGAACATTTGAACATTTGAACATTTGAACATTTGAACAATCGAACCTTGAACGCGAAGCATTGAACATTTGAACACTTGAACGCGAAGCAATTGAACCTTTTGAACTAATTTAAAACTCTATCACTTCAGGGCAAACCACTTTATCTAATTCTATTGCCACACTTCCCCACGATAAACCGACGCCAAAACCACTTGTAAGAAGTTGTACCTTGCGAGTTGATATCTGTTCGCGAAGCTTGTGAACGATGGTAAGCGGTATGGAAGCAGAACTTGTATTGCCAAATTCGCGGATGCTATAAGGTGTTTTTTCCTTCTCTATTTTCATCATTTTGCGAATGGTTTCGTTCATCAGCAGGTTGGCTTGGTGCATCACAAAATAATCGAAGTCAACGGTAGTTTTTTGCATTTCCTGCATCAGTTTTTTGGCATTCGGAACTACTTCGCGCAAAGCGAAATTAAAAACCTCGATGCCATTTAGCGCAAGCTGGAAACGGGTCCGGTAAATACCGGTGCCGTGTTTTTTGTAATCGAACGATTTTTTACTGATAAAGTTCCTCAATCCTCCATCGGGGATAATGATGGCTTCGTAGCCCGAACCATCAGATTCGAGGTTGAAATGGATGGGAGCAGCATCGGCATTTAATTCAAAAGCTGTCGCTGTTGCAGCATCGCCAAACAATGGATAAGTGCTTTTGTCGCGGTACGAGGCGGTTAAAGTAGAAATGTCGCCAACCAGCAACAAGGCTTTTTTTATGCGTGTTGCCGACATCATGCTGGCAATGGCCGAAATGCCATAAACCCAACCCGAACAGCCCAAACCAATATCGTAAGCCACACAACTATGCGGCAAACCAAGCCTGTCCTGAATAATACCAGAAGTAGAAGGGATAATAAAATCCCTCGACTGGCTGATAAAGATCAACAGTTCAATCTCTTTTTTGTCCCAGTTAAGGTCGGCAATAAGTTTTTCAGCAGCGGTATAGCACAAATCGGAAGTTGATGTCCCAGGTTCGGCAACCCGTCGTTTTTCAACTCCAACGGTTTTCACAATCATCTCCCGATCCTTGACCGAAACCCATTTGTAGTCGTAATTGGAAACTTCTTTGCGAGGCACTGCGGCAGCAATACCGGCTAACCTTATTCCGGGGATGGAGAAAATGGCCATTACATCCTGCTTTTTACTATTGTAAAAATATCGTTAACGGTCTTGGACTTCTGGATATCCTCGGCGTTTATCGAAACATTGTATTCGGTTTTTATGAGTGCGATAAGGATTAGTGCATTGATGGAATTCCATTCAAATGCTTCACGAAAATTGCTTTCAGGTTTAAGTTTGCCGGGTTCCAGGTCTTCAAATTCAGCTTCTATGTTTTTGATAAAATCTTCAATCATTGGGAATTGGGAGTTAAAAGTGTTGAATTATGTTCCCGGCAAATTTATACAAAAATATCCGTTCAAGCAGTTTAAAGCTGTCTGTTTTGCAATAAATTGATAAGGTAGTAATTGCGCGGTAGGACTGATTATACTCAAGACGGGATAAATTGCCGTCTTTAGATTTGATATTTTTACCACGGAGGCACTGAGTTCACTGAGGTACACGGAGTTTATTTTCAGTGGTTTACTTTTTGTTCACTGTGTTGGCGCGATCATTTTCACTGAAAAACAAATGAGGATTTTATCCCATTTACAATAATGTATAGGCTAAATTTGAATATAAGAGAAATACCAAATTGGCTCATAAAGCATATTGCCCTGAATGTGAATACAATAGTTTAATTCACCTATTAGCGGACAATTGTAAATTTTGCTGCGGATTGCTGCTTATTGCCTTCAACCTTAACACAGTAGTTCCCGCTGGGCAAGCCTTCGAGCTGCATTTCGGTACATCGGCTTTGTGCAACCGAACGATAGACTTCATTGCCCTGTATATCGTAAACTTTTATAATTGGTGCGGATCCAAACTGGTTTCCAATTTCAATTTTGAAACGGCCATTATTTGGGTTTGGAAAAACAGAAATCTTTTCACCTGCCATCTCAATCCCTTTTACGGAAGTGAATAAATTACCAAGGCCTGTGTCGCATTTCCTAACGCTATACTTTACAGGTGAACTTTTACCGGAAATTACATCGGTATAGTAAATAAAAGCACTGTCGCTGAACACTACAGGCTCAGGATCGGTGCGTATGCCCAAAGTGCTGTCGCTTACCCGCCGCATCAACGAATCCGAAGGGTCGGCCGATGCTATCCAAATCTGTGCCGGCAAACCATCTTTACCTGAACTTGATTGCGCAGCCATAAACGAAATGTACGAATGGCCACTACAGGTAAATGGCTCAGGAGATGTAATATAATTGTATGGGTCTGGCAGCGGACTGTTGAATTGTTTGGACAATGCCCAAAAATCGGGAGCTACTTCCTGAAAAATTTTAAGGGTTTTAAATCCATTGGTTCGGTACATGAACAACCGGGTATTGGTTGCGGGATCGTTCCACATACAAGGTGCTCCAATAGTATCGTTGGAAATAGAAGTGAAATATGGGAGATTGCATGCCGTTTCAACAAACCCGGGGTTCCTTGATTTGTCGGTGGCACAGCAAATCTGTTGATTGTCGCGCGCAAAAAAACCAAGGGTTATTTCAGGATAAAAGTATCGTGTCCAGAAATCGGTGTTGCGCAACCACGAAATGCCATCGTTGGCAGAAGTCTCGAAAAGCAAACAGGCAGTGCTGTCGGCATAATTACTTGTAGCCATTGCATACACTACATTGGGATACTGTAGGTTAGTAAAAGTTTGCCAACCACCAAATACTCTGGTTGCGATGCCTAAATACCTGATTCCCCAAATTGCTTTCAAATACACAATTTGAGTGCCCAAACTGCTCAACATCCATTCTGGGCCATTCCAGCTTTCGGCTCCATTGGGTGCAAGGTTGGCTGTAACAAAAGTACCTTTCCCATCCGAGGGCTCGAATAAATGCGTTACAGGATCAAGGCCGCTGACCCAAAGATCATCGTCATCTGATTTCCAACAAACTAAATTCAAATTGGTATTGTATTCGGGATCGAATATGCTTGCTTGGGGATGTACAGCAAGAATATCTTTTACAACAAATTGGCTAAAGGCCGTATTGATGCTAAAAACTAAAAAGGAAACTATGAATATATATTTTATCACGAACTGAAAAGCATTTGGTAGTTACAATTTTAAGGGTACAAAAATATAAAAAAAAGAGCAATTTATTTATGGTATAAGTTCCATACAATATTCTGGATTTAGGTTTTAACAAACTGAACGTTTCCGAATATGCATATATTAATCTGCTAACTACTAACATCCAACTGGTTAACAAATACATCGAATCATACTTTTAATAACTTTCGGTTAATTCTTATTTTGAGGTGCTATTTAACAAATATTTGCTACAAGATTTATTTTTTATTGTCCTTTGTCTTGACACAAAGGACCAAAAGTCAAGGCTTTATAGAAATTTTACACATCTGTACAC
>CAJAXK010000040.1 GCA_903946925.1 uncultured Bacteroidales bacterium
GCCTTGTTTGACCAGAGGGAGTGGCGCACACGAAATTCCGCTTAAAGGGGAAGCGGGAAGGTTTTAGCAGCTGACAAAACTTTCAAAAATGGGAATGGAAGGATTTCCCTGTTGATTGTGACCTCATTGTAACGTGGAATGAGGGAAGGGAAATGAGGGCCAAACGGCAGGGAAATATCGGGAAGGAAGTGGGCAGGCGAAAGTTATGTTTGCTGCTGTGCGGTTTCGAAATGCATTTCCTTTTTCAGGAAATTTATTGCAGCAACAAGAAAAGTGGGAAGGTACAAAAAGGTACAATTGTACTTTTGTGAAAGGGGAAAAGGGCAAATACCAATTAGTGGTAAGCGAGAAAGGATGGAACAACCTAAAGCTGAAAATCAAAATCATCACCCGGAAAACCACTCCGGCAACGTTCGACGAGCGCATCCATAAACTGAAAGAACTCCACCGGGGTTGGCTTGGGTACTACCGAATAGCAAGTATCTCGGGTAAACTGAAGGACATGGATGGCTGGATACGAAACCGTCTCAGGTACTGTATTTGGCAAAACTGGAAGAAACCAGAGAGGAAGAGGAAAAACTTTATCCGTTTGGGTGTCGATCAGGAACATGCCTTTGCATGGAGCAGAACACGGAAAGGCGGATGGGCTGTAGCCTAAAGTCCAATCCTAATCACTACTATTACTTTGAAACGTATGCGTTTGAGAGGGTACGAAGCTATACTTACCTATTACGAGAAAATTGCCCCACATCTTAATGAACCGCTGTATACGAGAACCGTACGTACAGTGGTTTGAGAGGCGCACCCTGATAGTATTTGCTGGCGGGGCCGTCTACTCGATTAGGTGCTGGAGTTATTGCTATTGTACTCCTTTTCTAAAAATTCCACTCCACTTCTAAAAGGGTCATTTTGTTCTTTTAGAAAATCTCTATTCGTTTTATATTGTTCTGGGAACTTTTTAAATTCTTCTGCCATTCGTTTTACGCCTGCAGGACATAAATATGCAGGTGAATGTTCACCTTTAGTACTTAATGAAGGTATTGATTCATCAAATAATTCTTCTGATACGTCTATGTCAAATAAAGTTTTAACTGCTTTATCAGTCAACTGTATAAAATACGGAATCCGCACAACATTGTATCCAAAGCTTTTGTATAGTTCATCGTTTTTTATGTCTTTTTCAATAATGTCTGGTTTCGTATAATGTTGTAGTCCATCAAATTCGATTATAAGTTTTAATTCTTCACTCCTATAATCGGGACGCATTTTGTACCTTTTACCATTTACCTCACCTAATGCTTTGTCGTGTATCCAGTCCTTTGTATTTGGAAAGATTACTTTTAAATAATCTTCTAATCCAGTCCTATGCAGATCTGTCGCTTTATCTTTGCCAGCTTTTTTAGCTTTTTCAGCAGTTTCTCGTAAAAACCCCCATTTTTGTTCCTTCATAAATTTTCTTTTATTTTGACAACTATTTGATTATCTGTCCGCTGTCTTACACTAGCACCTAACGGATGAGGCTATATGCAGTAAGGGATTGCGGGCTACTTTCCTGAGCACCAACATTGAAGTTTGACGGGTCAGAATGCTTGAATTGCCAATTAAACCTTTATTGCATATAGCCTTTGTTACCGCCATGTGTTTAATTAGTAGTCTTATCCTTTGTCATTGAATTAGAGTTCGATAACTAAACACAAAACTCAATGTAAGTATTGATGCAATTATCATTAGAAAAAAGTAAAACTTTCCCAGTATCTTAATATCTGCAAAATCTCTTTTCTCAAGAAGGTCATAATATCCCTTACCGTCAGCAAAAGCAAATGCTATTACAGCTATAATTACGGGCAAAAGGTTACCTGTAACCTTGCTAATATAGACCAATCCTCTGCTGAAAATGTGAATAAAGTATGCAATTATTCTTTCAAATAATCCCATCCAATTTAAACGGTTGTCAGATAGGGATTTTTTAGATAAATTCTCAGTGTATTCCATTACAGGAGTTCCAGAAAGGGGATTACCCATAAAAGGAAGTATAATTGATTCAACTGCACCTGCTGCCAGACCAAATCCAATAATCTGTGGCAAAGTCAAATTTTCAGGTAATACAAAATAAAAAAAGATAAATGCTGAACCCAACTCTGCCATTGAAGAAACCAATCCATTAAAAATTCCTAACCACTTGTTTGATAGTTTTGGGTGCAGAAATCGCACAATTAAAAGTTGGTAAATTGGGACTTTAATAACTGCAACACCCAAAATCCATGAAAGTATGCCCCATCCAATTATAAGTTTTTTTGGAACATGAAAGTACAAAATAAGAATACTAATTGAAAGAATTCCTACCAATATAGAAATAATTGAGGGGATTTGTCTTTTAACCCAGATTTTTTCCATATTCACTTATCCATATAACTTATCCTTATGCTAATGTTTACAATTCTTAGATTTCTTTCAACGTTTTGCAGATTTGCAATGGGCGGGCTTTTCAGCACAAATGTTCATTCGAAGAACGGCACTTTCGGCTACCAAAAAACTGTCTGCGGAGCACGAAACCCCGCCTATTGCAAATCTGCTGTTATGTGCTGGTTTTATAATGCAAAGGCTATGATTCCTTTTTTTTTGCCCGGAATAAAATAAATAAACCACAAAAACCATAAAAACCATAATGCTTGTATCCAGTCACCATTAGTAATTGCGGGGATTCCCATAAACCCTAAAAATCCTAGAAATCCTTGTGTCCATTTTAATTTTTTCATTAGTTAAAAATTTTAAAGTACTACTCGTTTGGCTTTTCGTTGACGCCCCGTTTTTATATGTGGTCGCTGGACTCCACTTTCTATTTTAATGTTTGTCAATAAGTAACTAAGTTAAACTTTATTTTGTTTATAGTCTGTCAGTTTTGCCTATTTAAAACTTGCCTACGGCGGCGGACGACGCTATGGCAAGTGCGGGAATAACGGTTTGGCGCTTGGCGCAGTGGCGGATTTCGGAGCACAAAACTGTCAACCAGCACTGAACTTGAATAGCAGCACAAAGCTTCAAGTTTACACGTCACCCCGCCTGAAGCAAAACCTGTGTTATAAGCCGTATTATTTTTTGTCATTTATCAATAGTTTAAAAATTGATTTCTTTACATTGACTGTTAGACCGTCAGTGTAATAAGTGTCTGTCAATAATTTTATTTCGTTTGAAAGGTCTGGATACTTTTTTGAAATAGCGACCATTATTTTGAATGCATGAAAACGAAGCGAAGGATTTTTATTTATGTTTCCCCAAATTTTTGTGCAACTGTTAAATAGCCATCCTTCGTACTTAGTGTCTAATTCCATAAGTTGCAAAACCATTAACAATTCACGCTGTTGGCTGTCTTGTCTGTTAGGTAATATGTCAATAATCTTTTTTATATGTCTGCGTATTCGTTTGTCATTTTTGTCCATACAACTCCATAATAACCAAGCGGCACGCCACGAATAAGGTTGTTTGTCTGAAATGGATAGTTTAATAAGTTCAGGAAAATCCTCTTGGTGGGATGCAATGTAAGAAATCAAATCGTCTTTATACGAATTTGTAATGGTATATTCCAAATTTGTTTCTTTATTGTCAGTCATTTTAATTTGTTTGTTGACCTTTTGTCAAGATGGCTTATAACATCTGTGTAAACCTAACCAGTTGTGTTTATTTCGGTATTAGTTGTAATCGGTGAAATCCTTTTGTATTTGTGATTCAATGGTTTGCAATATTTTGATATCAATAATTTTGATAACAATATAGCCGACAACAAACATTCACAAAAGGTTAAAAACGAATAATTATAATAGGTTTCAAACCATGTTTTGAAAAGTAAACCAAAAGTAAACAATAAAAATACCATTTCGATAAATGGCTATAATTTAGAATGTTTATAGATTAAGAAGCAACCGCTTCGAGCGTTGGAAGAAACCGCATTTCGATAAGCTCAACGACCGCCCATCGGCTATGCTCAGGGAATGCATTTCGACAGGCACAATGGATTGAATGGGGTAATTTGAAAATGGGGTAATTTGAAAATGGGGTGGTAATGACGTGATTTGTTGATGCAAAATTTCGACAGGCTCAATGAGCGCCCTTCGGCTACGCTCAGGGAACGCATTTCGGCAGGCTCAATGGGTGGAATGTGGTAATTTGAAAATGAGATAATTTGAAAATTGGGGTGGTAATGAGGTAATTTGTTGATGCTAAATTTCGATAGGTTCAATGACCGCATTTCGGCAGGCTCAATGGGTGGAATGTGGTAATTTGAAAATGAGATAATTTGAAAATTGGGGTGGTAATGAGGTAATTTGTTGATGCTAAATTTCGATAGGTTCAATGACCGCATTTCGACAGGCTCAATGGCCGCATTTCGACAGGCTCAACGACCGCATTTCGATTGGCTCAATGACCCAGGGGAGGGCGAAAGCGCAAACAAATTCCGTTTTTAATTTGAGTACGGTTCATGGTTACTCCTGACGAGAATTCAACAACATTTCGAAAGCTATAATGACATACTGGATTGAGGCGTAACTATATATACTACTTATCTATACTCAAAACAGTGTAAATTGTCGCATTTTATAGTCCCGTTAGGGACGGCATGTTAGTAGAAAAAATACACACATTCAAATAAGTCCCGTTAGGGACGAAATATATGTCGTACCTACGGCACTTCCTAAAATGTGTGGTTTTTATTATTGCTACCAATATTTCGTGCCTACGGCACTTGGAATAAAGGAAAATTTGCGGTAATTTATCCCGTTTAAAGTATAAAAATGATAATTTTAATCCATTGGAGATTAAATATCTCAGCGTTGAGCATGGCAACTTTGGATGTGGATTTATGAATCCACGCGAAAGGATTCGCGCGGCAACGGGGGGCTACAGGCATTACTTTCCGAATTTATTCTGAAGCAGGTTTATCAACATTTCTTTGGCTATAGGTTTCGTGATGTAATAGTTGCAACCTGCTTGCATCGCCTTTTCCCTGGCTTCAGGATAATCAATTGCTGTTTGAGCGATAATTACAACATCTTTATTGAATTCGCGTATTTGCCGGGTGGCTTCGTAACCATTCATAACAGGCATTTTTATATCCATTAACACCAAGTCGATATCGGGGTTATTGTGGCAGGATTCTACGGCTTCAGTTCCTGTATGAACTTTTAGAATGTTCGTGCTAAACTGGCGGGACATGATAGAAATTAACTTTTCCGATGCATAGTCGTCCTCGGCAATGAGGATTTTAAGGTTGTTAACCGGGTTTGTTATTTTACTATCAGGAATGGTATTTTGAAGAGCTTCTTCCTGTTTCTGACCTGAAGGACCTGATAGGGTAAAATAAAATGTACTTCCTTTGCCTTCTTTGCTCTCTGCCCAGATTTTACCTCCATGTTTTTCGATAAAATCCTTGCACAAAAGCAAGCCCAGGCCGGTGCTGGGTTCGCCATCAGTGCCTTTGCGGCTTATGCTTACATCGAGCTTGAACATGTTGTGTACTATTTCTGCATCCATGCCAATACCGGAATCCTTAACAGAAATTTCAATTTTACCGTCGGGTGTAGCTTTTGCTGAA
>CAJAXK010000041.1 GCA_903946925.1 uncultured Bacteroidales bacterium
GGTGAAGCTGTGTTTTGCTACGCACATGCCAACGCGGTTTACCTTCGGCTACATCTGCGTAAAATTTCTATAAGGCCAGTCCCTAAAACCCCGAATTTGATACTATTTACAAGAACCTTCCGAACCGGTTTTTCCCAAAGCAAGAACTATATTGCGAAGGACTGGCCTTATAAAAATACAATAGTGGTTCTTAGCCGGAGGTATGTGTGTAGGGCATGTGCGTAGCAATACACAGCAACGAAAAAAGCCTGGAATTGTGCCATCTCCCATGCCTTGTATTGCGGGAAGATACCTTCGGATTAGAAACGCATTGTATTTTTATAAAGCCTTGATTTTTTGTTACTTTTTGATCAAGCAAAAAGTAAGAGAAAGAGAATGTATTCAAATCAATAATACCAATTAGGAAGTAAATTCTAATCACTTTTCTGTCAGGTAATATGCCAGCACATAAAATAATATGTAGCCGTTTTTTAGCCAGCGCATTGCCCGTTTGCCGAAATTAACAACCAGCATAACGTATCCGGGTTTTAACATATTTCTGTAAACACTTATTTAACGTATTTAGGTCGAACTTGGCAGGAAAATTATATTTTTCACGAAAACCAAACCTTAGTAATTCCGATCACCTATTTGTATCAATTTTCTGTAATGGTTGCTCCCGCCGGCAAGCATTTTTAAAATCAGGATACGGTTGCGGTTATCCAGCAATGAAATTGTAATTGGTTGGATCGTTTTCTGTTCAAGGTTATAACAAGCCAAGGATTTTCCTGACAAGTCGAGTATTTCAATGCTTTCAACCGGTTTTTCGGCGGAAACAGAGAAACTGCCGCTGAATGGGTTTGGAAAAATATTTATTTGAAATTCTGAAAACTCTGGAATGCCTTTATCATCAATGATTGTGATCATCAACGAATCAACTGTTGAGCAGTTTTCATTATAAACTTTGCACCACACCAAGTTGTCACCCGAAACCAGATATGAACCTTTGATATTTACCGAATTAAGCGTATCGCCTGTTGACCAAAAATATTTTGTAAAGCCTTGAGGTACTGTTAATTCAAAAGTATGGCTCTGCTTTAATAGGGTGTCATTACCAAGGTAAATTGTAGGACTTGGAAGCACTGTAACATTAAGTGAATCGGTTAATTGGCAACAATTCAAATCACTTACTGTGAGTGTATATTTACCGCTTTTTGCTACCATTAATTCTTTTTTATCGGAGAGGCCATTGTTCCAATTGTAGTAATCCCATCCCAATGGGCCTTTTAAAAGTATGGAATCGCAAACAGTGGCATCCGGGCCTAAATCCAATGTTTTGTTGCTTATATTTAAGTATGCAATAAGCAAATCGGAATTGGGTCCCGAATTAAAGTGCGAAACAATTGTATCGTTGCCATAAATGGCTTTGCCCTGAAAATTGCCTGCAATTAGTATGTTGTTGCAATTATCGAAACCAAAACCAGAAAGTTTTGAGTCGGAAGTTGTATTTGTTTCCAATAGCATAATCCTTTCGCCATTAGCATTATAGCTTGCAATAAGGTTATCGTAAATCCCATTTTTATGGTAAATAACCGTATCGCTGAAATAGATATAATACGAAAATGGGAAGGCGACAAACAAGGTGTCGGATAAAAGCCTGAGATTGATTTCCGGGAAAGTGGTAGGCTGATCAATCCCCACAAGTGTTTGGTACCACGAAAGCTGACGCTGGGCATCGAGTTTACCAATTACCCTTTGGTTTGAATATGGACATGCAATTGTATCGGAGCCAAAAATCAAAGGGGCGGTAACAAAGCAATCGAAATACAGCCCGCGTTGGTTGTCGGCTGCATCAATATTGAGTGCTTCGGGTAAGTTTGTCGGCACCACCGAAACTTCAACGAGTGAATCCTCGTTGTTCAAACCCAATATCAGATTCTGGTAGAGGTAGGTGGAGGTAAATGATGGTATATTGTATGGGATGCCGTCAAAAAACACAGTATCATTATTTGTCCAGCCTATGATATAAAGATCCTCGTTTTTAGCTACCACCATTGAAACTGGCCAATAATCATACCCTATAATTTCTTTAAAGGATTGTATTTTTCCTTCCAAATCTAATAAAAAAAGTAAATTTTCTGTTTTATCATCCGTATAAATCAAAGTGTCCTGGCCAAAACAGTACATGGTTGCAGGATGGCCGCTAGAAGATGCTGTGTTAACCAGATAGTAAAGTTTATTGTTTCTTATTTTAAGGTCAAAATAATACATGAAATACTGGCAGCCTATTACCTTAGCCCATTCCAAATCGAGGGAATTGTTGAGTTTTGCCAAATATGCTTGTTGGCCCACGTCATAAACGAAGGGCAAACGATTGATAGTTGTATCGCCAATGGTTAAATTTTTCATAAACGAACCTGCAATAAACAAATCCCCTGCACTGTCCGAAACCATATCCAATGGATATAAAGTAGCATCAGGTTCGGTAAAAATATCAAGTTGGCTTAATAGGATACCGTTATGGTCGTATTTCAAAAGTAAGCAATCGTAATGGCTGGGCGAACTGCTTGGGTGGAAATAAGTGATGCCTCCAACACTCAAGCTATCAGAGTAATACACAGCAAAATAGGAATTGTTGTATATATCAGTGGTCATAAATTCGGTTTTGTGGTTTGCACCAAACCCTCCGGTTGTCCATTCCCATTGCTGTGCCGAAACTTGCGGACTATCCACTAAAAAGAAAGCTAACATACTGTAAACGAAAATATTGATTTGTGATTTCATACCCATATTATTTTGTATAACTATTTGCTCTTTTTAAAATATTTCCTGATTGTAAAGATAATGATATAGTTAAGACAGAAAGTGGATTTTTTATTGTTTTTCTTTCTTCCGTCCCATTTCCACAAAAACCATTAGTTATCCCAACATATTCCTTTCGACTCTGTATATAATTTGTACATTTATCCTTTTAAAATTTGTTACACTACCGGGTTAGGGAACCACGGTATTTATTGGCGGAAAAGATTGCCAGCAAAAGCTGAAAAAAGGTGGCAAACAGGTGTTTCTACCTGTAAAACAGTTTGATAAGCGGTAGCTTTTAACAAACTTGTAGCCATTTTACCTGCTTTTTCCCAAAACACGCTATTCACCAAACCTAAAACATATTACTGATAAAGAGGCTATTACAAAACTGGTTTTAAACTTGTTTTACTTTAACTTGATTCCGATTAACGTGTTTTAGACCGGGTAAGCTTTTCACCTCAATAATCTCACACCCATTCCCTCTTCTTGAAAAAATGAGTGGGGTGCCTACACCTGGCAAATTTTAGCAAAAATAAACCAACAATTTTCTAACCTGAATATTTCATCACTTGATGGTAATTGAACACGGATGACACATATCCAACGGATTTGCACAGATTTTTGTCTTTATCGGTGTCAACCAGTAACATCAGTGCTCTATAAAGTTTGTTAATAAATCAGGTTAGGTTGCCAAACGGTTAATCATAAAATAATTATTGTAATACTATTTATATTTATTGTATAACAATAAAAAATGTTTATCTTTGCGCCATTAATTTAACTCAAATAAAATATGTCAAAAGGAAACAAATTCGTATTTATTGTCTTGCACATTGTGGCCTGGATAATTTTTGTCGGCTTGTGCATTGAAGCAGGCGGTTTGCTTGTAAACTTCGTTTACAGTGTTTTTAAGCCTGAAATTGTGGGTAATCTGTACCAAAAGCTTAATTTAAGCAGTATGTATGAACAGAGTAAATGGGTTTTTTACAGCATGTATGGTTTCGTACTATCCGTTTCGGTACTAAAGGCAGTGCTATTCTATATTGTGATAGAATTACTGTACAAATTAGATATGTCGAAGCCTTTTAGCGGTTATGTTGCCAAAAAAATTGCACATATCAGCTACGTTACGTTCTCAATTGGAATTTTGAGTTTCATAGCCAGCCAAACTGCAAAAGATTTGACACATAACGGATATGAAATAGACAAACTCAGCCAGTTTTGGGTTGATAGCCAGGCATTTATTTTGATGGCAGCTATAATCTATGTGATTGCGATTATTTTCAAAAAAGGAGTAGATATTCAAAACGAAAACGATTTAACTGTATAAGCTATGTCAATCATTGTAAATTTGGATGTAATGATGGCAAAGCGAAAAATGTCGCTCAATGAGCTATCCGACAAAGTGGGATTAACTTTATCGAACCTTTCCATTTTAAAGACAGGAAAAGCGAAGGCAATCAGGTTCAGCACATTGGAAACTATTTGCAAAGTGCTACAGTGCCAGCCAGGCGACATTCTAGAATATGTTAATGACGAACAAAAAACTACAGTCCGGTAAAGCTACCTGCACCATGGATTTTGTTAGTTTTTAAAAAAGAGCAATTCCCCAAAAGCAATTCCCAACTCTGCCTTAAAAGATCTCGGTAAACAGCCCGATAAGTCGTTATGAGCTGGTAAAATCAGTTATTTCACATACAAACAGTACTTTATAAGTATTGAATCCCCTACGATGATATTGGTTTTAAACCGGCCAGTTGACTCTTACCCATACCAATGCTCAAAAACAACAACATGTTTCTGTACATTCAAATTGCTTTTATTTTTACTGTTTCCAAAGGCAGCGAACCACGAAACCTTACTGTCGGTTTAGGGGGTTTTAGCTTTACCCAATACTAAAATATTTCCGGGCCTGTACGGTTACAGTGTCATTAAAAAGCTAATAGGTCCTGTATTTCAGTATCTTTGCGATGGTTTTTGTATTAAAAAAGCCTAATATTTAATTTTCTATCTACTAGTCTGTCATGGAATTCAAGAGGGTCTTTAAAATCTCGTGGATGTTTGAATCTTAATGTTTTGTTCTTAAAAATACATTCTAAACCATGAAAATCAACATATTTGTATATCGTATCTGTCATGCCGTCTGCTTTCTTAAACTTAGCTGTAACGGTTTGACGTTTTGACAAGTGAGGGAATAAATTGTTGCTCAACTGTCTGCCAGCCTAAATGTAAGTAAAGATTTCAAATGATTCGACGAACACGCATACCCGCATCTGCTATAGCGTTTATTATCCGCAATCCGCAAATGGTTATTGGTTATTGAGTTAATGGTTATTATCCGAAATCCGTAAATGGTTATTGGTTATTGAGTTAATGGTTATTATCCGAAATCCGTAAATGGTTATTGGTTATTGGTTA
>CAJAXK010000042.1 GCA_903946925.1 uncultured Bacteroidales bacterium
AGTTTTGTTTCGGGGTGAACCTTTAAAACCAAAGGCAGGATTTCCTCTGCTAAAAACCTTGCTGCATCAATGTTAGGTGGGTAGCCCATATTGCCAGTGAACACAATGTCAAAAGTTTTCGGCTTTTTGACCGGATAAAAATACTCACTATCAACCCCATTAGGTATTACGGTTATTCCCTTTTTAGAAGGATGTTGTATAAAATCGCGGTCAGGTATTGAAATGATGGTTTTATGTAAAAACTTATCGAATATATCGTGTTCATACCTGAGCAAACGTTTGTATTCCATCAGAAAAACCATTTTCGGCAGGAAAGTGGATGCTTCAGCCCTGCGTTTCACGCCTACTGACAGAGTATCTTGATAATCAAGTGTTTTTGGTATCCTGCTGTCCTTTATATATTCCGAAACCCTGATAAGCTGGCAATAAATATGATCGGGTTTTGTATTAGTTAAAATTTGGTCAATCTGTTTCTTTACACTATTCCTGTAGAAATATCCGACTTGAAGGGGTTTTTTGTTCAGGAATGCTTTAATAACATTCCAAACCATTCCCAATTTCCCAATTGGCAATATATGGATCTCGCTACAAAATGCTTTTAATATTTGTTCTGCTTCCGGATGTATTTTTGATTCGCTCAGGGCGACTAACACAATTTCGTTGGTTTTGCTCAAGCATCGGATTTGATGGAATGCCCGTAGCTTATCGCCTTTTTCGATGGGATAAGGTACTCGCGAAAGCAAAACAAGTATTTTCATTAAAATTATTGGTTTCAGTCAGAATACTATACTTAGGGTAAAAATTCTTAAAATGTTGTTTCTGTGCAAAAATCTCAGAAAAAGTACTACAATTATTTGAGAAAAAAACGACCAATCCGTCTTTTTTCTCCTCTCCCTTCTCCCTTCTCCCTTCTCTCCTCTCCTTTCTCTCCTCTCGCAACAACTACCTATTCTCCAGCAAGCCAGTATAAAAGTCGGTTAGTTTTTTCATAAGCATATTGTTATCGTGCTCCTTAGCAATTAGCATCCGTGCATTTTTACCTAATGTATCGCGAAGGTTTTTATCGTTGCAAAGTTTTATTATTGCATCAGTGAACGATTTCGCATCCTTGGCAATTATTAAATGCTGTCCGTTCTCGTAATTTATCCCTTCGGCACCAATAGCGGTTGTGATAATTGCCTTTCCGGCAGCCATTGCTTCCACAATTTTAATTCGGATACCGCTGCCCGAAAATAGCGGGACAACCATAATTGAAAACTTCTGCATGTATTCCCACACATCGGGCACTTCGCCATCAACCGTGATGTTGGGTTTCGAAAGTTTGAGCAACCAAGGAGGCATATACCTGCCGGCGAGGTGTAACTCAATGTCAGGCATCCGTTTATTTACTTCCGGCCAAACCTCCGTTATCAACCACTTTATGCTTTCTTCGTTTGGGAACCAGTTCATAGTTCCAATATGGAACAAGGATGCTAATTCAGGCTGTACCGGGTTTTCGGGCAATGAGTTCAGGTTGATGCCAAAAGGGATTGAAACAATATTGCTGCTATGCGAAAGTTTGTCGAAATTTCGCGCATCAACAGGCGTTATGGCTATTATCCCATCAATTTTATTGAGGATCCCAATTTCAAAACGTTTAAGGGCTTTATATAAATGGTTGATATAAATCCTTTTAAAGGGGTTTGGACAATTATCAGCAATCCTTTGCCAAATTTTATGTTCAATATTATGGGCGCGGAGCACAACAGGGGCTTTGCTGTATTTTCGGATAATATCGAGATAAGTGGCCATTTGCAGCGTTTCGAGCTGTATGATGTCAAAAGTCTCGTTGCGAAGGATTTGTGTCAGTTTATTGGCAATTGCTTTGGTGTGGAAGCGCGAGATATGGTACGATTTGCGCGACAGAAAATTGCAAGCGGCTCCGAAAACAGAAATTGACAAATCCAGGTCAACAAATTCAATCTGAGTTTTTTCTTTAAAATCGGCAGGTATGGTTTCCGGGTCAACCGTATATTTGTTGGTGTTGGCAGCCAATACCTTAACCGTATGGCCAGCCGCTTGAAGCCCGGTAATCATTGCATACATTGCAATTGGGCCGCCTTCATATTTTGGCCAGGGCGACTTGCTGCACAGCATTAAAATTTTCATTTTAGGGAACTTGTTTTTTTCTTAAACTTTTTTATTATTTTCTTGAAAATCAGTTTATAGCTCTCTGCATCCATAAGAGTTGAATCGGTTCCTGCTTTGTATGCCAGAAATATCCCGACCGGCAGAAATATCATGGTTGACATCCACATCCCTTTCCATGGGTCGGTAACTGCCGAGCGAACCGACTTTTCGCCAGTAAACGAAATTACGTGGTAGGCCACAAAAAGCAGTACCGAAATAACCAAAGGCATTCCCAAACCTCCTTTGCGGATAATTGCACCCAATGGGGCACCGATGAGGAAAAGTGCAAAACAGGCAAAAGAAAGGGTAAATTTGCGGTGCCATTCAATATCGTACCGTGCTTTCAATTCAACTTTTTCCTTTATTAACTGACTGTTGTAATCGAATGAGTTTTTCGCGTTTTTTGCAAGTCCGAGTGCGAGCGAAGCTATTGTTTTTTTATCGGTAGCCGATCTGTTTTCAAATTTTGTTGATTCTTTGGCCGCTGGTAAAATCTTTAAAAGGCTATCGGTAAGTTTGGCATTATTAAAATTGGTGTAGTAACCCATAAGGGAACGGCGAAGTTCGTCAACACGCTGCTGTACTTCGCCGCCCAGAGAATCGGAAGCATACGCAAGTTGCCTGACATTAAGCATATAATACGCATTTTTAAAAAAATCATCGTCGGAACGGGTCATCTTAAACTGCGAAAGGTCAAATTTTATTACTTCGCTGGTAAAACTGGTACGTTGAAAAGGCAGTTTCTGGGCATCGGAACGGTTTCCGCTTTCTTCGTAGTTTATACCGTTAAATAATGTTAGCAACATATAATTCCCATCAGCGGTTTGTTGCATCCTCCCCGAATCGGCTGTGGTAAGTTTGCTGTTGCCTTGCAATTGCGAATGGTTGTAAATCATTACTTTGCGTATGGTTGTGCCATCGGGTTCCTTTTTTCCGATTTTGATAACAAAACCCTGAAGCCCGGAATAAAAAATGCCTTCGCGGATGTTGAGTGCAAGTTTTTTTTGCCGCACATCGTAAAGGGTGGAACGGAATTTAAGGTTGGCATAAGGGAAAATTATATTCGAATAATAAAAAGCGCCTATACTTACCAAGAGCGAAAACAGACCGAGAGGCATCATTATTTTCCTTAGCGATATACCGGCAGCTTTCATGGCCACAAGTTCATAGCGTTCGCCAAGGTTGCCGAAAGTCATAAGCGATGCCAGCAAAATAGAAATAGGCAATGCCATTGGCACAAAAGTAAATGAGGCATAAAACATCAATTGGGCAATAACGTTCCATTCGAGCCCCTTGCCCACAAGTTCGTCAACATAACGCCAAAGAAATTGCATGAGCAACACAAACACAACAATAAGGAATGTGGCAAGCGCAGGGCCTGTGTAGGATCGTAAAATCAGCAGATATAGTCTCTTCACAAAGGTTTTTTTTGCAACCCGCAAAGGTAAGATTAAAAGTGAACGGTGGAAATGGAAAATTTATTGAACAATTTATGGTGTTTCCGTAAATGGGATAGTAACTATTCACGAAAAACGTAGCTTCTTTTTGATTTAGGCTGATAGGCTGTAGACTATTAGGCTTTAGGCTTTTAGGTGGTTAGGACTTTGCCGAATCAAATAAAGTTTTTTAGGCCAAAAATTCACATAAAGTGATGAATCTCAAATCCCAAACCCCAATAGCTAACCCCAAACCCTGAAGAGTTACAAAAGGCATAATCAGAAACTCTATTTCCTATTAACAAGCCTTTGAAAAATTTCGTTGTAATTTCGCTTCAAGGAATTTTGATTTGCCAAAATTCACATACTGTAAGCATCTCAATCATTTATCCTAAACCAGTTGATTTTTCAAACATTTGGTGCTATAAGCATTGTTATTACCAAAACAATCAATACTATTGCCACGGAATTTAAAAGACTACAAATATGATTACTATTGAAAAAATGCTCAGCGACAGGGCAGCGGATGTGGAAGATGCAGTTAAAATATTCGACGGATTGGAACCCGTAACCTTAGATTTTATGATTGGAAGATGGAAGGGATATGAAATTGCCACCGGACATGCAATGGATGGCCTGCTTGAACCTACAGGCTGGTATGGCAAATATTTTAAATCGCCGGAAGAAGTGCATCCGCTTTTGTTTTTTGCAAATAAAAAAACGGAATTATACTCAGTAAACCCCAAATTAATACCCTTGGGGATTCAGTTTCCAAAAACCAAATTACTGGGAATTGTTATGGCAATGTTGAGGCCAATCCTTCAAACAAAAAAAGCTACAGCCAGAATAAGGATGATTGAGTACCGGAACAAAGTTACAGGAACTATGGTTTACGACGAAAAAGCAATTTTAGACCACTTTGTAAAAATAAGCGAAAACACCATGTTGGGTGCCATGGATTTAAAACACTCACCATCACCCTACATATTTGTTCTGGAACGCGACTCAACTACCTACAAAACAAGTGGTTTTTAGTTCTTTAAGGAGTTTAAAGAGTGCCTTGAGTGCCTAAAGTGCCTTGAGTGCCTAAAGTTGAGACCACACAAGATTTTAAATCCATATTTCGAAAAACCATTGACTTGATTCTAAAAACCTAAAACCCAATTTCGCCAAAGCTATGTAAAAAGCTGAAACCTAATCAGAACGTAACTTTAGGCATTTTAGGCACTTCAAGTACTTTAGGCACTTTAAGTACTTTAGGCACTTTAAGTACTTTAGGCACTTCTATTCTTTGGCACTCAAAATTTGCTGTACTTTTTATTCACTAAAAATAAACTTCTAATCCAAACCAACAATGGCATTTCACGGAAAAACTGCATTAATAACTGGCGGGGCAAGCGGCTTAGGACGGCTACATGCCATACAGATGGCTGAAAAGGGCGCAAAAGTTGCCATTTTGGATATGAACGAAAAAGCGCTGCTAGAAACTGCCTCAATTTCACCAAACATAATCCCTTTTAAGTGCGATGTTACCAACCTGAAACAAGTCCGGGAAATTGTTGACACTGTTGAAAAAGAAATTGGTAAAATTGATCGCCTTATTAATTGCGCAGCCATAATGCCCGGCGGCTTGTTGATGGATCTTGATGCGGAATCCGTGAATAAAGTCATGGC
>CAJAXK010000043.1 GCA_903946925.1 uncultured Bacteroidales bacterium
CAGTTCTGCAAGGGTTGCAATCTGTGCTGGCGGTGCTATTATGCTGAAAGTGCCACTGCTGCCGGTTGCTGTTTGGGGGATATCTGTAATCCTGATTTTGCAATCAGCACTTAATGCTTGATTTGCTGGAATGTTCCAGGCCCATGATCCTGCACTTGCGGCAACACTTGCGTTCAAAGTAGTCCAGGTTGGAGTACCAGCAGATGCGTTATCGGTATATTCGATTTTTACATTTGGGTTTGTACCGCTGGCTGACCATGAAATATTGTGGGTTGTGCCTTGCCGCCATTGGTCGCCATTTACTGGCGAACCAACCGTAAGACTTGTTGTTACTGTTCCACCAGCCACATCAGCCCATGTTGAACCAATCCTAATCCCATCTAATTTAAGTGTTGGGCCACTTGATGAGCCACCTTGCCTTAGCGCAACAGAACCAATGTCGGTTGGATCGGCTTGGGCAGGATCGGCTGCGGTAAGTGTTGCAGCAGGTTCTGGCGCACCAATTACTGGGTTTATTATCAACGATACCACATCATTGGCAGGGCCACCGACAAATGTGTATTTTACCACAACCAAATAAGTGGTATTCAATGCGTAAATATTTGGTGTATAAACAGCAGGGTTGGATGTACCACCTGTATGTGTTAAACCAAATGCCAAATTGCCGGAGCCGTCATTTTTAACAAAAACCCTCGCTTTAAAAAGGGTGCTTATAACATTCTGACCCAAATGGAAGAAATAGTCACCAGTTGCAGTTGCAGTTGTAAAGTTTACAATAAAAGATGCATAAACTGTACCTGTTGTTTGTGCGGTGTATGTTTTATTAACATCTTCGCCGGTTGCAATCAAAGAAACCTCGTTCCCAATTCCGGTTGATAAATAACCTGGATAAGAAATTGAGGTTGCCGTGGTTGTGATAAAATTTGATGTCCCGGAATGGGCCACCCAACCATGTGCGGTAAGCAGATCACCTGCAGGATAGGCGAAATTTTCTTCAAACAGTAATTGTGCTTTTCCACTGATCGTGAATCCGAAGAGAAAGATTAACGGTAGAAGTCCAAAATGTAGTAAGTGTTTTTTCATAGAACTTTTATTAAAGGATTTTTGTTTTGTTACTGTGGACAAACTGCAAATATTGCATAATTTTTGCCTTGAAATTGAAATTGTTAATTAATAATTTTTTAGCATTTTATTACCATACTATTAGCCGACAAAAAAGGCTGTACCAAATTACGGTACAGCCTCCTATCAACATTAATATATATTATTTAACTTCTTCAAAATCAACGTCGGTTACTTCCTGATCTGGCGATTTTCCTTTTTCCTGATTTGGTTGGCCTTGTTGTTGCTGTTGTTGCGCGCCTGGTTCGCCTGCAGCCTGTGTGGCTTTGTATATTTCTTCGCTCGCAGCTTGCCAAACCGTGTTAAGTTCAGCCATTGCAGCGTCAATTCCTGCAATATCGCGGTTTTTGTGGGCTTCGCGAAGTTTATTAAGGGCTTGCTCAATCGGCTCCTTTTTATCAGCGGGAAGCTTATCGCCATAATCCTTCAACTGCCTTTCGGTCTGGAAAATGAGTGAGTCAGCCTGGTTTACTTTATCAACTTCTTCTTTAGCTTTGCGGTCGGCATCGGCATTAAGTTCAGCTTCTTCCTTCATCCTTTTTATATCGGCATCCGAAAGCCCTGATGAAGCTTCGATTCTGATTTGTTGCATTTTGCCTGTTCCTTTATCCTTTGCCGAAACATGCAGAATTCCATTTGCATCAATGTCGAACGTAACTTCAATCTGTGGGATTCCACGTTGCGAAGGTGGTATGCCATCGAGGTGGAAACGGCCTAAACTCTTGTTTCCATTGGCCATCGGGCGTTCTCCCTGCAAAATATGAATTTCAACTGATGGCTGATTGTCGGAAGCAGTACTGAATGTTTCCGATTTCCGGGTTGGGATTGTAGTATTCGATTCAATAAGTTTGGTCATTACACCGCCTAAAGTTTCGATTCCAAGTGAAAGTGGGGTTACATCCAAAAGAAGCACATCTTTTACTTCGCCGGTTAAAACGCCACCTTGTATTGCTGCTCCAATAGCTACAACTTCATCAGGGTTAACACCCTTTGAAGGGGTTTTGCCAAAGAAATCTTCAACTGCTTTTTGTATAACCGGTACACGTGTTGAACCTCCAACAAGAATTACCTCGTCAATATCGGCATTTGTAAGTCCTGCATCGCGCATCGCATTGCGGCATGGCTCAATGGTTGCACGAACCAAATCGTCAATTAATTGCTCAAATTTTGCCCTGCTCAAAGTGCGGACAAGGTGCTTTGGCATACCATCAACCGGCATAATATAAGGCAGGTTGATTTCGGTTGATGAAGAACTTGAAAGCTCTATTTTTGCTTTTTCGGCTGCTTCCTTCAAACGTTGCAAAGCCATTGGATCCTTGCGCAGATCAATACCTTCGTCGTTCTTAAATTCGTCGGCCAACCAGTCAATAATACGGTGATCAAAATCATCGCCGCCAAGGTGGGTGTTTCCGTTGGTTGATTTTACTTCAAATACGCCTTCCCCAAGTTCGAGGATCGAAATATCGAATGTACCACCACCTAAATCGTAAACTGCAACTTTAATATCTTTATGTTTTTTGTCCAAACCATAAGCTAATGCTGCTGCTGTAGGCTCGTTGATGATACGCCTTACCACAAGGCCGGCAATTTCGCCAGCTTCTTTTGTAGCCTGGCGCTGCGAATCGCTGAAATAAGCTGGAACTGTTATAACAGCCTCTGTAACAGGTTGCCCAAGATAGTCTTCAGCAGTTTTCTTCATTTTTTGCAAAATGATAGCCGAAATTTCCTGTGCTGTAAAAGTGCGATCGTCAATTTTAACACGTGGTGTGTTATTGTCGCCTTTTACAACATCGTAAGGCATACGTTGGATTTCTTTCGTTACCCTGTCGTAGGTTTCGCCCATGAACCGTTTTATAGAAGAAACAGTTTTACGCGGATTTGTTATTGATTGCCTTTTGGCCGGATCGCCAACTTTGCGTTCGCTGTTTTCAGTAAAAGCAACAATTGATGGAGTTGTACGTTTCCCTTCGCTGTTTGGGATTACTACCGGTTCGTTGCCTTCCATTACTGCAACGCATGAGTTGGTGGTTCCCAGGTCAATACCTATTATTTTTCCCATTATAGTATGTTTTGTTAGTTGTTAAGCATTTTTTAGACAAACCGCTTATTTCAATCATTATGCCAATAATGGATTTGGGAGTCCAAATGTTTGTGAAAGGTAAGTACCAATGGTTTTTTAGAATTGAATAATAGTTTTATTATATTGAATAACAACATATTGTAAACTATAATATCAATAAATCCCTATTTAGTTGATTTGACAGATTATGCTTGTCAGTGCAAAATTAGTTTCTGACAAAACGGCAGAATATCAATATTTTTAGGTGTAAATGGCGTGAGTACCGGGTTAAAAGCAATTAGTTTATACCCAAGGGCACACTCCAACGGAAGGGCTTCAGAATGATAGTCTATATCGGGCTTGTAACAAAAAACTGGCCACGATATTTGAAACGACAAAAGAGTAAAAAGCAGAAAAGATGCTTGGGTTGATGGGGTTCCTATTAATAAGGTTTTGCAAATTTCAGGCCTTCAATTGCATTGAGATCGAGTACGGTTTCCGCCCCTAAATTAAGTGGGGCGCGTTTAATTTCATATTTGCTTGAAAATAAACCAAGGCCATTGGAAATATTACTATAGGTGGGTTTCTCCATTAAAACACCAGTTGAAGGCCCATTTGCTTCAAGATATGTGTTAAATTCATCACCTACCACGGCAACTTCCAAATCGATGGTGGATGCAAAACGTTTTATTACCGCATCTTCGGTTGCCTGATCGGTGTAGGCTATTTTTGTTTCACAAACAGTGAAAAAGTCTTCGTTTACGTAAACCGCTTCGAGCGTAAAATCGCCATCAATACTCTCGGAAACCTGTTCGGGGAAAAGCCAAAGCACTTTCTTATATGTAGTATCGCCTTTGATTCCCAACTCTTTATAATTAAAATACACTTTAAATTGATATCTTTTACCGTTGATGGCATTTTGCCAAATGAATCTATTTTTCGATGTATTGGAACGCTTGAAACTGATTGATGTAGATCCTGACAAGGGTTTTGTGATACCAAAATTGTGTATGAGATTGGTCTGGGAACTTACTACATAACCAGTTTTCTTGTTTGTAATTAGAAGTTTATATGTATTATTCTCCGATAATTTAGTTTTTGCAAAATAAAATAACTGGTCCGGATAATAAAAATCGCCGGCTTCCTTGTTATGTAATGTAACAGTATCAAATACGATTTCTCTTTCGGGCCCTGAAACCGGGGTTTCAACAAGCACAACATCAATATCGGTACCAAAACTCGAAGAATCGGCCACTTGTGCATAAGTGAGTGCGTTTCCATCGCCTAAAAAAGCTTTGTTAATCCGCAGATAATGAACAGTGTCATTTTGATTTAGCAAGCCATAAACAATTGCGACTTCTTTGTAGCTGGCAACTACATTAAAATCAGTTTCGCAGGAAACAAAAAATCCTGAAGCCATGAAAACCAAAAGTAAGCGAATAAGTTTTTTCATTGAAATGTATGATGGATAAGGAAACCGTTGGCAAAAGTAAATATTATCCAAGGATATATTTTTCAAATCCCCATAAATTCCACACTTTTATTTAGG
>CAJAXK010000044.1 GCA_903946925.1 uncultured Bacteroidales bacterium
GGCTGTTAGACTGTTAGGCTTTTAGGGAATGCGATAATGTGGTAATTCGATAATTTGAGGATGTGGAGATTTGGAGATGTGGGGATTTGAAAATGAGATAATTTGAAAATTTGAAAATGGGGTAATGGGAAAGTTTGGTCATTTAGTGGTCATTTAGTGGTTATTGGTGGTTATTGGTGGTCATTCGGTGGTCATTCGGTGGTCGTTGGTGGTTGTCATTCAATTGTCATTCGTGGTGATTGGTGGTCATTCAGTGGTCATTTGTGGTCATTCAATTGTCATTGGTGGTGGATTGGTGGGAATGGATGATGTGATATTATAATGTATTGGATTATAATGGTATTGGTGGGAATTGGATGGGTTTGAAGGGGGTTGTAAGGTGGCCGGTGAGTTCGAGGGTGAAGCCGTTGGGGCTGGAGGGGTCTTTGGCGGAATCGAAATCGAAGGTGAGACGGAGGCCTTCATTTTTGTTTCCTATGTTGTAATAGTTGCCTTCGCCATTTCTTAGTATGGCAACAAGGGAGGTGTATTGGCGGAGTTTTGTGAGCATCGCTAAATTGTCAACGGTATATCCAGGAAGGAATGCTGTAATGGTGTGTTCATACAAATCACCAGCCCGTATTGTTGAAATTTTGCAGGAGTGCTGGATGGTTTCTGCTGCAGCTTCTATTTCAAAAGTTGGATCCGCGCCGATATATTGGATTGTTTCCGATTGGATGGAATGGATCAAAGTGGAAGGAATAACGTATAGAGCGATGTTGCCGCCGAGGTTAATCTGTTTTTTTAAGGTTTTCATAGTGTTGGATAGCTTTCGGGGAAACTGTCCCTAATCTGGACAGATTACCCAAGATTAAATTTTCAAGTTTTTGGGATAAATCTTTGGTGTATGATATTTTTTCACCCCTTCCAGTAGTACGGTGGTACGTTTTTTTGATGCTCTCAAATGGCCAAATGTCTTCAGTAAATCCAAAATTGTTTTGAAAAGCAAGGATAGCATCCCGCTCGTTCATAATGGTCATATAAAAGCTGACCATATTATGCAATAGAAATTTTGCTTGCGATTCTATTAGCTTACCAAAGGTGATAATGTCTGTAATGGTCAATTCCCAACCGTAGCGGTAAAAATCATCTTGTGTGATTTTAATCTTAATAGTTTGACTATGAATTGAAAAAGAAATGTTTTTATAATGGGCAGCCTCCCTCATAGAGGGTTTGGCAAGGCATTTACGGAACCTTTCGTTGATGTATTTGTTGGAAGAAAAATCGGCAGGGTTACCATAATTCAATACGATATATTGTTTCACATAGGGCTTAACAGGGAGTTCGACGGTGAACATATTCTTACTAATTTTTATGCAAAAATGCAATAGGAAATAATTTGAAACTGAGGGAATTTGAAAATTTGAAAATTTGGTAATTTGAAAATTTGGTAATTCGATAATGTGGTAATTTGAAAATGAGGCAATTTGGAAATTTGAAAATGGGGCACATCAATAAGCTCAATGGCCGAAATGTGGGTTAAGAATAAACAAAGTATGAAGATGTTTGGAAGCTTATTTTTTTCTGGGCTTTATTAGAGAAGAATTCTACTATAATGGCTTTTATATCCTGTCGTAAACTAAAAAGCAGACTCAGTACAATAATTTTGGTTTACTATAAAGTATCGATTGTTTTAAAGAATAACTTTTGGCAAGTTTACCACTTCTAGCTTTCTTTACTCTTGATGGCATATCTAACTTTTAAAAATTAATGCTGATTGCACTGGTCAGGATGGAAACCAGCAGCATGACCAAAGTTGTAGCAATAGCCCATTTTAATGTGAAACGCTGATGCGCTTCAAAACTAACTCCGGCTAGTCCGACTAATAAGTAGGTGGATGCAACCAATGGACTCAACATGTGTACGGATTGTCCTAAAAGTGAAGCCCGTCCGATTTCTACTGCAGTAACTCCAAAATGCGAAGCAGTTACAGCCGTTAAGGGTACAATCCCATAAAAATATGCATCATTACTGATGAAATAGGTAAAAGGCATTGATGTAAGCCCCGTAATCACTGCCATGTTTGGCCCCAGCGATTCTGGTATAATGTGAATGAAACTTTGCGCCATGGCATCAAGCATTTTTGTACCCGACAGGATGCCAGTAAATATACCAGCTGCAAACACCATTGAACCTACAGATAAGGCACTTCCGGCATGGGCTGCCAACTTTTTCCGCTGGTCATCAAGATTAGGAAAGTTGATTATCAAGGCAATGGCAAGCCCAACCATGAATGTAATAGCAATGGGGAATAATCCTGAAACCAAAGCAATAAGCAGAACTATTGTTAGCAAGAGGTTTGTAAAATAAATCTTTTTATGCTTGATTTCTTTATTTTGAGGTACTTCTATATTTATAATCCCTAAGCGTTTTCGCTCCTTTAATCCAAAAATGTAAGCAACAAATAATACCCACACGATGGATGCCAGCATGCTTGGAATAATCGGATTAAAAAGCGCTGAAGCATCAAGTTGTAAAGCACTCAGACAACGCGCGTTTGCCCCGGTCCAGGGTAATTTGATCATTATACCTACACAGAGTGTTAGTATAGCTGTGAGAATCAGAGGATTTATATCCAGGCGTTTATAAACGGGAAGCATTGCTCCGACAATAATCAGATAAGTTGCTGCCCCATCGCCATCCAATGCAACAACTAAAGAAAGTATACAGGTTCCCATAATAACTTTTAAAGGATCGCCTTTAGCAAATTGCAATATCCTAATTATCAATGGCTCAAAAAGTCCGACTTCGAACATGAGCCCAAAATATAAAATACCAAACATGAGCAATACACCGGTAGGAGCAGTAGCTTTCAGGCCATCCTCCATCATTTTGCCCAATTCGGTTACACCAACTCCGGCAAAGATCCCAAATAAAATCGGGATCAGGGTCAGCGCTACCAGTGGGGAAAGCTTTTTAGTCATGATCAAGGTGATGAAAGTCGTAATCATCCCCAAACCAAGTAAGGCCAGCATTGTTTCGCTCATGGTCCTTTTGTCAAATAATGTGTAATGAGATATAAGTAAAGTTTTGCTAAGAAAAAAATCAGGGTTTTCTACAACCAATAGTTTAAAAGAAAGAGGTAACCGTCATTAATAAACGGTTAACCTCTTCTTCATCAACCATCAATCCTCAACCAAATCTTCTTTTCTTTTGATCATTAGTTGATCAGACGAAAAGCAGGTCAGATTAATTTGGTTTATTGATATGTATAATCCCAGACTTCAGTTGAATTGTCTGTGAGTGTCTTCGTGGCTTTTGAAACTCTTTCTTTGGCATCGAAAGTATAGCTCATTCTGGATTTTGATTTAACAATTGGTGTTGACCTTGGATCCCAGTATTCGAAAAAATCAACCAGTTTTGCACTTGGTTTGCCATAAAAATTGCCGATTGGTTTCCAGTCAGAATCTGTAGCATTAGCCTGATGTATGCCATCCGAATTATCACCATTTGTGTAGGTAAATTCTTTAATTTTTTTCGCTGTAATACCATCATCATCAAATGTGGTTATCTTGGTAATATTGCCATTGGTTATAGTCATCTGATATTTTAAGTGACTGGCATTATCCCAATATTCATAATACTTCACCAGGTAGCCATCGGCATCATATTCCATTGTATTGCCGTCAGTATCTTTGGTTATATATCCCGCTGAATTCAAGTCGTAAACACCATAATTGCTACCATCCCTTTTCAAGGACAACTTACCGGCAACTGAATAATCGTAGGTGATGGTTTTATCCAATGCACCATCCCAGTAGTTTAGGAATTGCGATACTTTTTTTGTTGCAGGATCGTATGAAAAGTCCCATTTTTCAGTTCCACCGGCCCAATCAGCAAAGAAAGAAATCGATTTGATAAGCGAGGAGGTTGTAAAAGTAACATCTTCACCATAAGATGTTCCTTCAGCATTAGTGGCATACGCCCTTACATGGTAGAGAGTGGCTGGTGTTAACCCAGTAATGGCACTTGTAAATGTACCAGTTCCGGTTCCATCAGTAGTTTTTGAATCAGTAATTGTTGGATTTGCAGCTGTGCCCCAGCAAACACCACGGGCAGTAACAGCAGATGTACCTTCGGAAGTAACATTTCCACCTGAAGTTGCAGAGGAAACTGACAGTGATGAAATTGCTGTGGTAGTAACAGCAGGAGGATCGGATTTGTCCTTCTTGCAAGCAGAGAAGGGAACGGCCATCAAAACAGCCAGAGCAATAAAATAAATCTGTTTTTTCATTTTGTTTTTGATTTAGTGTTAATAATTATATTTAGGTTGAGGTTAAGAAATTTAATTGTTGCCAGCCATAATGATCATCGCCAATCCAGCTGTAAAAAGTAAAAACATAAAAGTGAGCAAAGTATTAACGGATTTATTTGCGCCTTTAAATTCTTTCCAGATAAAAACTCCCCAGAAAGCGCCGATCATAGTAGCACCTTGTCCAAGTCCGAATGAAATTGCATAACCGGCTTTATTAGCTGCCAGCAAGCTTAATGATGTTCCAAGTGCCCAGATCATACCACCGATAATTCCTGAAAGATGGCTGCGCAGATTTCCTTCGAAATATTGCTTGAAATTAACTGGGGTGCCTTCAATCGGCTTTTTCATCAGATAAGTGTTGAAAAGGAAATTGCTGATTACTATCCCGATTACGAAGAAGAAAAATGCGGCATAAGGAGTAAGTTTTCCGGCTTCGGATAATCCGGCTGCAGTTGCCTCAGGATCAGTTGCAATGGCTTTCGCCACAAAGCGGAAAAACCATGCCATTAGAAATCCAGCTGAAACCGATAATAAAATTCCCTTAGTGGATGTTTTCTTTTCGCTGATGGCATGTTTTTTATATGCCAGTGCATCTAAAATGATGGCTACAACAACTATACCCACACCTAAAAACAAAAGCATAGGATCACCTTTTGGTGTTGCCATATAATTGATGAGAACGCCCAAAACCATACATATGCCAACTCCGACCGGGAAAGCAATAGCCATGCCCGCAACCGATATAGCGGCAACAAGCAGGATATTGGATAAATTGAAAATTATACCTCCTAAAATAGGATTAAGAATGCTGGATGAACTAGCCTGTTTTATGCTTTCAACAAATCCCATCCCAACATTTCCGGAACTTCCGAATGTAAAACCAAAAAGCAAGGAAAACAGGAGTATCCCAATTACATAATCCCAATAAAAGAGTTCGAAACGCCAGCTTTTGGCGGCCATTTTCTGTGTGTTGGCCCACGATCCCCAGCAAAGCATGGTAATAAAAGTGAGAACAACTGCCAGTGTGTAACTACTTACGATAAACATGGTTTTTAGTTTTAGTTAGTATTTATTTGGTTGGATATTTATGTTAATTTTTGTCTTAAATCAGGTAACCTATTTGTGAAATCTTTTTGCTGCAAATGAAATTATCTCCGGCAAACCATGCATGAACCATTCAAATCCTCCATTACCTTCCCTAACCCTGTATTCATGCGAAATATCCTTGTCGCGCAAAAGCATGTGAGCGTTACCGTTTCCTTTATAGAAATTGCCTTTATCGGGTGTATCTATAAAAAATGAAGTTCGTTCCAGGGCTTTTGGTTTCATTTTAGACAACAAATCTTTCATTTGGTCATCAGGAAGAAATGCATCGCCGAGAATGCATGCAGTAAATTGCTCTTTTTCTATAGCTATTTTACATGCTTCGACAGCTTCAGCCTTGTACCCTGCTATAGCACGGAACCGGTAGCTTTTCCGTATTTTTAATTTTTCTTCAAGTTCGGGCAAAGCATTTTCTATTTGAGTCAATGCCTTTATTGGTAAAAACACCAATAGCATCGGGCAAACCTTATTCTTATTTACCTTGCTATTCACAACTCCAGCGATTGCTGTTTGCTGTGAAATTGTAAAATTGCCTGCAAAATAAATTACCGGGTATAACCTATCTGTTTGATCGTATTCGTCCGGGACATAAGCAAACGCTGTTTCATTCAAAATAGTAAGTTTCCGGATTTGTTTCCCGGGCAATTCATTGTTGGAATCTTTAGCCGGGATATCACCCCGGTAAGCTTTGCTTTCAAATGCATCACTTATAAATCTGAGTGCGTTTGGCAAAGCTGAGCACCAGTACTGGAAACTGTGACCGCCCTCGCGGACACGGAATTCATGCGGAATATTCAACTTCCGCATCAGGATATGCAATTCCTCGTTGCTGCGGCAAAGTGTTTGTTCCTTGTCGCCATTATCGATGTAAATATTCAATTTTTTTATCTCAGCTGCCGGCATCTGAGGTAAGATGTAAAATGGACTGTTTTGTTTGTAATACTCAGTAATACGATCCTTACCCTTAAAGCCCAGCTCACCAAACAAGCGGCCCCATTGATCATCCCAGCCGGAAGCATCCTCGGTAATATATTGCTCATCAGTGCGCACCGAAATACTTAAAGGAACTGCCGACCCAAAAACATCCGGATGTTTCAGATGAAGGTTAAGCGCCCCGAATCCTCCCATGGAATAACCCATCAATGCACGATGCTGCCTGTTGGCTTTAGTACGAAATAGGCTGTCAATGTAGGGTACAAGTTCTTTCACAAACATATCCTGGTACAAAAATGATCCTTTATAGTCATTCACATAATAAGTGCGATAAGCTTCTGGCATTACAAAAATCATAGGAACACTTTCGTCACTTTCAACCGATTTATCGGCATATTGGCTGATTTGTCCGTATTCCAACCACGAAGTTTCATCATCACCAAGGCCATGCAGTAAATATACTACCGGATACGATTTTTTAGAATCATAATACTCTTCTGGCAGGCAAACCGAGAAATGCACATCCTGTTTCAGTATCCGGCTGGGCATAACCATGCTTTCCTTAATTCGCAAATCAATTGCAGCGAAAGAGTTGCAAAACAGGAGTACGCTACAGAAAAACAAAAAAGTAATTTTCCTCATTTTCTAATTCCTAAGATGTGTTTTCATAAAGCCAGTGGATTCGTTAAGTCCGTTAAGGAATGATTCGTGCGAAGGTGTTCCCTGCCGAACTTTGTATTCGTGTGCTAATTTATTGTGCCGCAAACTCAGGTATAGTGAGTTGTATCCAGTATAATTAATTCCCTCGTCGCAAATATCAAGGTAATAACTTATGGAAGGATTAGTTGCAGCGGCATCCATAGGTAAATTGGCATCGAAAAGCAGGCAGGCATTTATCATATAAGCGCATTCAGGTATCAGTTCGTAAGCGAGCAGACCGGCCTCTTTATTTCCTAACAGGATTGTATGCTTACTATCAGCAATAGTTCGGTATTTTATCCTCACTTCATTGATTATCTGTTTAAGAACTTCTGCAGTAACAGGTTCTGTTTGCAAAGGAATTTCCACAACCAGTGAATTTGGTATTTTGCTGCTGACCATATCGGAATTGAGCAGGGAAAGCAAGTTTTGTGACTCCTTATCCTGTGTAGCTGCATTCCGGTCGTGAAGTGCAAGTATTACAGCATAGTGATTTGTATCAGACAAATAAGCAGGCGGAACGGTAACCTTAAATTCTATTTCAGAACCTTCAAGTTGCTCAGAAAAAAATCGTTCGGAAGGCACTGTGGCGCCCACACTAACCGGTGTTGGATTATTAGGATATGGAATATCCTGAACTGCAGAACTGATAAATTTTAATGCCTCGGGTAATGATTTATGCCAATAATCCCAATCGTGACCTCCGTTCCTAACACGGTATTCATGCTTTATACTCAGGTCGCGGAGGAGTTCATGAAGTGCATCGTTGGTTTCCGAAAGACTTTCTTCGTCATCACCACAGTCGAAAAAGTAGTTCTGGCCGTTTAAAGATATATCACCTGGTAATTTAAAGAAATAAAACGGGCTATTCGCTTTAAAATAATCAGTTAATCGAGCGGTTCCTGAGGTACCAACCCCGCCAAAGATGGAGCCCCACTGCGAATTCCAACCGTCCTGCGACTCATTCATATATTGCTGATCCGTGCGGAACGACATACTTAACACAACCCCGGTTTTAAATACACCCGGATTTTTAGCAGGCAGAATCAAAGCGCCGTAGCCACCCATGGAAAATCCCATCACAGCCCTTTGCTGTGGATATTTTACCGTACGGAACAAAGAATCGATTGTTGGAACCAACTCCTTGACAAACATATCCATATAAGAAAAATTACCATTGTATTTATTTACCCAATATGAATTAAAGCCTTCCGGCATTACATAAATCATTGGTATTGATGCATTCGCATCAGCGTAATAAGCTATGAGCCCGTATTTGTACCAGGCAGTTTCATTGTCGCCCCATCCATGCAGCAGGTAAACAACCGGGTAGTTTGAATGTAAACTGTCGTACTCTTTTGGCAACAAAACAGCGTAGGAAATATCCCGGTTCAGAATCCTGCTTTTTAACGTTTGGCTTTCCAATAACCGTACAAACTTAACCGTGTCAACTGGAGGATCAGGAGGAACAGGCGTTGGTTCACGCTCACATCCGGTCAATCCCATTAATAGTGGGATTAATCCGAAGAGTAATAGCGTGAAACATTTTAGTCCGATTCCGAATTTTTTCATTTTGAAGCTTCTGCCTGACCAGGATTAAATTTTTTATTTGGCGAATCACTGTAAACCACATAGGATTTCATTGTAATCCTGAAATCAGGATTCTGATTTACCCATTTTATTTCAATTTTGTGGTCGCTGTTTTTCAGCATGTATTTGTGATAGATATCATACTTACGAAGGATATAGTCGTAAGGCATACGAACCTGTTCAGTTTTTACACCATCAATATACACGTCCAGCAGCGCCACAAAATCACTTTTTGCCACTCCGCACTGGCTTTTAACATTTCCAAGAACTACAATTCCGTTCCCTGTAAAATCCAGCTTGATACTTTCATCCAGGAAATCCTTACGAACCAACAACTCTTTGGTTGGATACATTCCCTCAAATGATTGTTCAAATCTCAGTATTTCAGGTTTTTGAACTTTTATTGTGATGCTGTTATCCTTTATTTCGCCACCGTTTCTCGCAATAAGAGTTGTAGCATGCTTGTAGCTCAGGTCGTAAATCTGGTTTAAAGTAAGATCTGAATACGGAAATTTGAGGTCCTGAACTTTTTCGATAGCGGGTTTCCAGTAGGCTGGGATTTTATCATATCCAATCATTACGCCCAGGATACCTGCAGCTGTTGCCGGATTGCAATCGGAATCTTGTCCGCAACGGGTTGATATATCCATGGTTTTATAAAAATCCTTTTGACCATAAAGCAAGCCCATAACGACATAAGCGGCATTTACACTTGCGTCGATATTGAAAGCATTAAAAACGCCTTCGGGACAACCTTTTTCTGATGTATGTTTCTTCTCAAATTCAAACCAGCACTGCTTCCAATCTGTTGGATATTGCTTATGCCATTTAATAATATCGCTGATAGCCTGGTAAAACCTGCTCTTTTCTGGAATGGGTTTTAAACCCTGTTCAATTATAAAATCTAGGTCGTCTGAAATGAAAGCCGTTGAATACATAGCCGCCATAAAAACGCCTCCATACCAACCATCGCCGTAATTCATGATGTGGCCGGTGCGGTCACAGATTTCGGAAGCAGTATTTATCATTCCCGGGGCCATCATCCCTGCAAAGTCGGCTTCAATCTGGAAATCGATATCATCTGCATGAGGGTTATTCATCCAGTTTCCGGAAGCAGGTGGCATAATTCCGTTCAGAATATTATAGCGGGCAGCCTGGTTGGCATGCCACAGTTTGTAATCGTCGTGGGCAAAGGAAATAGCAAATGAATCTGCAGGAGCGTCAAGACCCACTCTTTCGAGGACTTCAATAAATGTCAGGTCCATATATACATCGTCGTACAAACCCGGATCGGATTCAAAAATTTCTTTTATATAATCATCATACCAAACCATTTGCTGGTAATCCTGAATCATGGTACCCTTAAACTTGAATTCTGTCGGACCTCCAAAAGTGCAACCGATGGTTTGCCCGGCCCAGCCACCTTTTATTTTGTCTTTCAATGTGTTGACTGACAAAGTAGCTTTTTCAGTAAGCACAGATTCCTTCTTTTTATTCCCTCCGCAGGATGCAAAAATCAGGATGGCTGTAAGCAGAAATATCAGATTTATACTTTTTTTCATGGTGAAATCTATTTGGGTAAATTGCTAACCGGTGATTTTTCCGAATAAATCATAATGTCATTAATACGGATTTCGTATTCAGGTTTGGGGTTGATCCATTTCAGGGTAACATTGTGATTTCCTTCGGTTAGCTGATATTTCCAGGCTGGTTCGAGGCGGCGGGAAGTGTTTTTCATTGGCATTTTTACTTTTTCATCCAGTTTCCCATCAATATACACCTCCAGTTCAGCTACATACGGATCGTCGGGTTCGGCCAGCCCAAATACTTCAGAACCAACTCTTTTCGAAATGCGGTCGATATAATTTTTATCGATTTTTGAGTTCTTCACGAGGTTTCCATAGAAAATGTAACCGTTCCCAACAAAATCGTACGAAAGTTCCTCGGCAAAGGATTTGTCGAACCTGTCTCGGAAGATTGGAAAAGTCTTTTCGAAGTTTTGCTCAAAAGCAACAGCAACAGGCTTTGCATAAGGGATTACAATTTCATTGCTGTCAACTGTTCCGCCGGCAAGTTTTATCATTTCCGTTGCATGCCTGAAACTCATATCATAGGCTTTAGCCAGCGACATGGTAGTTCCTTCAAAATCCAAGGGTTCAATTTCCTGCAGTGGTTTTAGCCAGAAGGCCGGAATTTTTGAATATCCCAGCATAACGCCAAGCACTCCTCCAACCGTTGCCGGATTACAATCTGCATCCTGCCCGCAGCGGGTTGCAATATCAATGGATTTTGTGAAATCACCCTTGCCATACAAAAGCCCTATGGCCACATAGGCTGAATTTATTTTAGCATCAATATCAAACGACAGAAAAACGCCTTTCGGGCATCCGACATCGTTGTTCCATTTCTTTTGCAGCTCGAACCAGGTTGCCTGCCAGTCGTTTGGATTTTGTTTGTGCCATTTTATAACATCGGCAATGCAATCATGAAATTTTGTTCCTTCAGGAATAACCTTAATAGCTTGTTCCACAAGTTCGTTTGCATTATTTGAAACAAAAGCCTGTGAATACAAAGCCGAAACAAAAACGCCACCATAATATCCATCGCCACTGTTCATAATATGACCTACCCTATTGGCAATTTCGGTAGCTGAATTCACCATGCCGGGAGACATCAAACCAATAAAATCTGCTTCAATCTGAAAATCTAAATCATCGGCATGCGGATTGTTTTTCCAATTGCCGGATTGAGGTGGCATAATGCCGCTAAGTATGTTATATCTTGAAGCCTGATTGGCATGTGCAAGATGATAAGGTGTTGATGCCCAATGATGAGCAATGGTGTCTGTAGAAACCTTCAATCCGTATTTTTCGAAAACCTCAACAAAATTAAGATCGGTATAAATATCATCGAATAAACCAGGTTTTTTATCCCACCAGTATTTCACATAGCCTTCACGCCAGGGAATATTCTGATAATCAGGAATTATGGAGCCCTGGTATTTGAATTCGACCGGTGCGCCATAAACCACGCCTATAGTCTGGCCGGCCCAGCCACCTTTTATCTTGTCTTTTAACTGATCTGTTGTAAAAGTGTTTTCAGTGTTTAAAGCCTTACTGCCTGATTCTTTTTGTTTACAAGAAACTAAAGAAATCAGAAATATTGCTGCAACAAATCCCAAAACCTTCCTTATTCTATTTTGCATGGTGCTGTTCTGAATTAATGATAAACACTGAGTTCCGTAACCGAAGTAAATCCGGAAACCTGTTTGGTGTATTTATTCCAATGTCCTTCAATTTTCGCATCGCCGATTATACGTATAGCTTTGGTTTCAACCTGATCGAAACAGATAACGTATTCAACAAAATGCGGCTGATAAAAGACAATATCCGTTTCTGGAAATTGAGGTGTTATAGATGTCTTCTCAACAGGAGTCCATTTCCCGGCTTTATCCAGGTATTGAACATTTAAAGAGGTAAACCAGCCACCAAATTCCTCGAGACAGCCGGTATGCAAAGCAAGCATGCTGATTTTCTGAGGCGTTTTCCATCCATATCCATAATAGTCGACTTTAGGGATTTTAGTTTTTGCGGCCAGACTGTAAAATACGGAACCTTCACCAGCGGTTATTCCATCGTTGATTACTTCAACAGTTTTAGCATACATTGGTTTACCGAAAGTGTACCAACACGAATCGAGTACCTTATCATTCAATTCACGTACATTAGCCAGGATTGTATCGGCTGTTGCGGCAATATTTGTACCACGAACCAACAGGTTAAAATCCCTCGAAATTTTTTGTTTCCCGTTATCCAACTGAAGAGTTACTTTTGAATATCCAGAAGTAGTAGGAATACCTGTGAGTTTACCATTATTGAAAGCCAATCCGGCTGGTAAAGTGCCGGATACCAGGCTCCAGTTGTAGATTTTGTTTGCTTCGGTATAAAAGTTAAAATCAACTGGTTTATTGATTTCCATTTGAGGTAAAGGTCCAAGGCAAAATTCCAAAGGTGGATTAAAAGCTGCTTCTGTATTTATGGACAATACCTGGTTGCCGGGCTTTCCGCTTAATTTGCCGCCTTTTGAAACAACCAGGTCAATTGTAGCTTTTAAAGTTCTGTCGATGATGTCAGATATGTTTGCATCAGGCAAATCGAAGCGGGTGATGTTGATATACTTGTCGTTAAACGGTTTTTTCCAGCCTTCGATGGGTAAACATAAGTTTTCCGGCAAGCCTTTCATTCCATTAATTACGCCCATTAGTCCGGCAACCGTGGCTGCCTGGTTGTCGGCATCAAAACCCATTGCACACGAAAGATCGAGTGTGCGCTGAAAATTATTATCTCCATAAAGCATAGCCAGTATTGCGCAGGCTCCGTTAAGATTTGCATTCCAAATGGTTTTGGTCATCTGAGGTTCATTGACATAATATTTCTGGGCCATTTCCTGCCTTGCTGCTTTCCAGTCGGAAGGAAATTTTGCATGCAGTGCAATCATTTCCTTTGCAGTAGCCGTAAACCGGCCGTTGGCAGGCAGAGCTTTTATTCCTATTTCAATTAGTTTATTAATGTCCTTTTCGAAAAAAGCTGCTGAATACATTGCGCCATAGAAGATTGTAGGTTCAACACCCCAATCGTCACTGGTTATGCGCGCTGCCCAATCGGATTTGGATGCGGCGTAATTTACCATTCCCGGAGCAGTAACAGCCCATATTTCGTTTATCAACTGCGGATCGATCTGGTACCAATGAGGATTTAGCTCCTTGCTGCCTGTAAAAGGTGGCGTATAGCCGAAATGCATCAATCCCAGAGCGGCACGGTTTGCCAGCCACACCCTGTCGCGGATATGGTATATCCAAGCCTCACGAAGCTGGGTGTACGAAGGCTCCGAACCAAATTTCTCCAACTGAAGCAGGTACATGTATTCAACATCTGTATCATCGTCAGAAAATGCGCCTTCATATTTTTTTAGTTTATCAAGGCTTTTGCTATATCCATACGGCCATTTTTCCGGTCCCGGTTCAGCTACATATTTGTTTTCATGCGGCAAACCGTACATATTACCAATCATCTGGCCAATCCACTCAGCTGCTATCTTATCACGGAGTTCACTGACTTTTATTTTATAAGTCTTTTGCCCAAAAGCATTATCCCAAGCAAAGGAGACGAAGAGTAAAAAGACAACGAAAGCGATCCTGAAAGTTTTCATAATCAGATGATTATTGTGGATTCTGAACTAAATTATTGTTTGCATCCAATACCTTTTGTGGTATAGGGAACAACTTTGCGGTTGGACCAGAAGGTGGTTTACTCCACCACGATTTCCCCCAGGCTCCAAAACGTATCATGTCCTGCCGGCGGTGTCCTTCCCAGGCAAATTCACGGCCGAGTTCGTCGAGAAAACCATCAGTTGTTAAGTCTGCATTGGTTAATGGTTGCAGTCCGGCCCTTGTCCTTATTTTCTGAAGATCGGCATCGCCTGTCATCTCCCCGGCACGTCCCAGACGCCACAAGGCTTCCAGTTTGGTATAAAGTACATCGGCATAGCGGAAGAGCACATGATCATTTCCCATGTCGGTTACATAATACTCTAATCCATCCTGATACTCATATTTACAACACCGGGCACCTTCCCATTTTTTACGCGCCATATAATTTGCAACTGTGGATGTATAAATAAACGGCTCACCATCAACATATATATCGGTCCCATTTTTATCCTTTTGTTGCCCGTAAAGGAATGATTTTTTCCTGAGATCATTATCCGAATACTTTTCAAGAAAACCAGGCTCAAGAATAAATTCGTCCCACATTCCACCTTTAAATCCAAAAGTAGCCCGGCTGGCATCGTTAAGGGTAAGAGTGTACCAGTAAAAACGGTCCTTTGTAAGTATAGATTCCATAGGAATCACAAAAATATTTTCTGTGGATAATTCATTATTAACTTTGAAATTGGCAAAATAATCATTTTCAATATGGTAGCTATTAAGCGCAATTACTTTATCACAAGCATTTACCGATAGCTGGAATTTGTCCTCACCTATCCATTCCTGTGCGTTGAGGTAAAGTTTTGCCAGCAAAGTATAAGCTACACCCTGGGTTACACGACCGTAATAGTCGGCAGTTGGCTTGTCCTTAAGTTTATCAACGTTTTTCAGAATTTCATCTTCGATGTATGTAAATACAAATTTCCTATCCTTTTGAGCTGGCTGCTGTTTCTCGGTATAATCAATTGTAAAGGGGATATTTCCCCAGTTATCCATAGCCTGGTAATAAAAGTAAGCCCGAAGTATTTTTATTTCACAGACAATACGTTCTTTTTCAGGAAATTGGATCGAACTAAGTTCAGTTTCGTAGATAACCTCATTACACGCACTTATTCCTTCAAACACATTGTTCCAGGCTAGGCCCAAGATTTTATTCGTTGGGGTTATCTGATGTTTTTGTATTTCGTTCCACCGGCCATTGTCCCAAACCATACCATCATCACGGGCCGGAGCAACCATTTCGTCCGAAGCCAGCTCATCGAGAGTCCAAAGACTGAATTCTTCAGGATACCGTTGCAACTTTGTATAAGCTCGTCCGGCATTCATCAGCACATCTTTCTCGGTATGAAAGAAGTCGTTTAGCGGAATATCCGAATAAACTTTTTCTTCAAGATCAATGCACGAAACCAATGCCCAAGCCATTATTGTGGAAAAGATCAGGATTATAGATGTAGTTTTTTTCATAACAAACTGTTTATTAACGGTTAAAATGAAACATTGACTCCAAACGTTACCATGGTAGTCTTCGGGTAATAGCTTAGATATTCAATCCCAGGTGCAAGGCCACTCAGGCTAACCTCCGGATCGAGCCCTTTGTAACCTGTAATGCAGAATACGTTCTGAGCTGAAGCATATACCCTCAGTTGGGAGATTGACCTGCCAACATTTTTAAAATTGTATCCAAGCGCGACGTTATCCAGTTTCAGGAAAGTGGCATCTTCAACATATTTTGAAGAGTACTGCGCTGTGCCAATAAATTCAGGATGTTCCAGTTGGCTATACACAATATTTAATCCTATTTTCTGCCAGTTTTCGTAATAAAGGCGATACATATTCAGCGCTTTTCCACCAATTTGTGAACGAAGTGCAAAATTCAAATCCCAATTCGAGTAGGTTAGCGTGTTGCTCCAACCAATCATGCATTTGGGATTGGCATTGCCTATCGTCTCCCAATCTTCGGGGCTTACCTGACCAACTTTATCCTGGTTTTTGAACACATCATGTCCGGTTTCGTCAAGGCCTAGCCAAACAGGGCCAAAAAATGTGCCGATTGGTTTTCCTTCTTCGAGTTTTTGGCAATTAAGTGGGAAATCGCCACCCAGCCATCCAATAGGTGCATTATTGTTGGTGAATTCTGCATTTGAAAATTTCACTAAATTATTCACATTTTTACTAAATGTAAACGTTGTATTCCACATGAAACTAGATTGTTTCACCGGTACTGCATTTAGGGTAACTTCCAATCCCTGGTTGCTTACGGTTCCGACATTAGTGAAAAGTTCATCGGTAAGATATGGTGGGACTGTTACGGTATAGGTATAAAGGAGGTCAGTACTCCAGCGGTAATAATACTCTACAGCTCCGCTTATCCGGTTCTGAAGGAATCCGAAATCAACACCAGCATTAAATTCCTGTTTCTTTTCCCAGCGAAGGTTCGGATTGGGATTCGATTTTGGCTGATACGTATTGATCCATTCCCCATTATAGTAAAAACTTCCTGCTCTTTTCATCAGGGTTAAAGATTTGTAATTTTCGAAATCCTGGTTCCCGGTAACGCCATATCCAACACGAAGTTTTAAATCATTGACCCAGGAAACATTACTCATAAAATCTTCACGGTTTATCCGCCAACCTGCACTTGCGGACGGGAACCAACCCCACTTATTATTATCCCCAAAACGTGAAGATCCTTCCCTGCGTATAGAAGCCGAAAGGAGAAACCGTTCATCATAATTATACATGCCGCGTCCGAAAAAAGAGATGAGTTGGCTTTGGCCTTTATAGGAACCCATTTCGGCGGTTCCATTATGAAGTGCTGATCCAGCCCCCATGTTGTTTACCCCGTAATAATCAAAATCAAAACCGGTATTTACCATGTATGAATCATTGGACTGAATAACCTGGGAAGTATAACCAGCCAGTGCCTGCACATTGTGTTTTCCAAAATTGGCGGAATAATTCAGCGTACTTTCAAATTGCAAATCAGTACGGCGTCCGTTATCAATTTCGGCTACTCCACCGCTTCCAATACGGCTGGGGTAGTATTTGGTCATGTAGGAACTTTCTTCCCAATCAGAAATGCCATACGAAAACAAGTTTGACCAATTCAGTGATTTGCTGAACTTTAAAGTTGCCCGTATATTCCCGCTCGCATCATTGGTTTTCCCTTCACGGGTCCGCTCATTCAGCATAGCTACAGGATTGTAGTAACTTGCTCCTTCAAGGTAGGTATAACCGCCATGTAAAGTATCAGAAGGATCATAAACCGGGCTCGTCGGGTTTCGTATAAAAGCCTGGTAAAACAGGTCGTAATTAGCTGGTTTGTATTTTCGAACCCCGTAACTCAGGTTATAATCAAGAGTCAGCAGATTGCCAAGAGCTTTCTGGCTAATATTAGTTTTTACAAGGACTTTATTTGATTCATTGTCTTTTAACAGGCCTTCAGCCAGATCGACAAATATGGTTGTTCGATGCGAAAAAGTTTCAGTACCGCCTGATATTGCCAGATTATGCTGCTGACTGAACGGGGTTGGACGCGTTATTTCATTGAACCAGTTAACATCGTCACCATAAAGATTCACGGCTTTGTCGGGAGCATATTGTTCAATAGCACTTTTAAATTCGCTTGCCGTCAGGTTTCGGACTGACCGGGGATTGACCTGCGTGGCAAATTGTCCGGTATATTCCACTTTACTTTGACCGGACTTGGCACGTTTTGTTGTAATAATGACCACACCATTCGATCCGCGTGTTCCATAAATGGCGGCAGCAGATCCATCCTTAAGCACGTCAATGGATTCAACTTCTTCAGGGCTTACATTTTTCATATCCGCGCCTGACACGCCATCAATAATAATTAGTGGGCCCTGACCGGATGTAAGAGTATTGGTTCCACGAAGTAGAATATCATAACCAGCCTGAGGATCGGCTCCGTTTGGATTCACAATATTTAAACCTGCAACTTTTCCCTGCAACAGACCCATTGGACTGCTATAAGTTCCCTTGTTAAATCCATCTGCCTTTACAGTTGCGATTGACCCGGTAACTTCTTTCTTTGTTGTTTTTCCGTATCCTATTACAACTACTTCATCAAGCGATGTAGCTGACACTTTGAGGTTTATGTTGAGTACACTTTGATTTTCGACCAGTATCTCTTGTTTTTCAAAACCTATCATTGAAAACACAAGAGTAGCACCTTTATTGGCTGTGATCGAATACTTACCATTACTATCTGTGATAGTTCCATTCTGGGTGCCTTTAACAGAAATGCTGACACCAGGGATGCCGCTTTTATCGGAGACATCAACAACCTGTCCTGTGATTTTTAATGGATTACCTTCCTGAGCGAAAATTGAAACAGGAACTAAGAAAAGAATAAATACCACAAGCGAACCCGCAAATCGAAGTTTCATTTTTTCAAACTGTGTTTTTGCTTTCATGGTTAAGATTTTATTTGTTCTACATCTAGGGATGACAATTCAGAACGGTAAGGTATTGAAGCCTGGGCTCCCATGCGTGTAACCGTAATAGCGGCTGCACGGGCAGCAAGTTTTACTGAGTCAAGAACTGATCTTCCTTCTGAAAGTCCAACACAAACAGAACCACAGAATGTATCTCCCGCAGCGGTTGTATCCAAAGCATCAACCTTGAATGCTTCAACAAAAAGATACTCATTGTATTCCTTTATTAAAGCTCCTTGAGAACCAAGGGTTATTACAACAATATCAACACCTTTGGCACTGATGATGTCGGCAGCCTGCTTGGCAGATTCAATATCAGATACTTTAATCCCGGAAAGGATTTCAGCTTCGCTTTTATTGGGAATAATAATATAAAGGTGTTTAAGCAGGTTATCAGATAATGCTCTTGCCGGGGCTGGATTGAGAATAACTTTTATGCCCTTTTTATTTGCCATCTCTGCAACATACTCAACCGTATCAATAGGTATTTCAAGCTGCATTAGTACGAGGTCGCTGTTTTCAATTTCAGCACTCGCTTTATCAATATCCGAAGGTGTAAGATAAGCATTAGCCCCGGAAGCAACCACAATGCAGTTTTCGCCTTGCGAATCAACGGTAATTAGTGCAACACCAGAAGGATGCTTTGGGTCAGAATAAATATAGTTGGTTTTAATGTTTTCGGCTGTATAAAGCATAACCGATTGTTTGCCGAACACATCGTTCCCTGTTTTAGAAATGAGGGTAACATTACCACCCATGCGGGCAGCAGCAACAGCTTGGTTGGCACCTTTGCCACCCGGATTCATAAAAAAAGTACCCCCTAAAATGGTCTCACCTGGTATAGGAAGCCTGTCAGCTTTTATAACCATATCTGTATTGCAACTTCCGACAACTACAATTTTTTTAGCTTGCATAATAAACCCGATTTTATTTGCAGCAAATATACATTATGTGATATACGAAAAATTTCAAAAATATTAAGATATTGGTAATTATAAATTGGCATAAAAAAATATAAATATTTTTAAACTATTGATAAATAAAAATATATACACTATTTTTGGCAATGTATTTAACACAATACTGTAATAACAAACCATAATAAGTCACTATTTTGACGAATAAAATTATTCCAAGCCTAAACTAACCAATACTATAACGTGTTGAAATACAAAATTTTATTTTTTTGAAATGTTAATCCATTCCTGATACAGAAGCTCACGTGAATAGATTAAACGATACACTTTTATGAAAGAAAGCCTAAAATATTGACAAATAAATTAACTTCCAGACCATGTCAAAACTACATTCACTGATACTGCTTACACATTCTATGTCCTTAGCAGAGAAAAAAGCGTTCCGGATCCGTTCGTTGCGCAGCAAATCAAATTCGGATTACATGATATTATACGATATTATTGAGAAAAGCAGGGAACTTCCACAGGGTTCAGTATTGCCCGAATTCCTCAAAAAGCGGGATGGGGCTTCTGTTGAAACCACCGTAAAATACTTATACGAATTGTTGCTCGATACAATGCTCGAATTAAAAAAAGAACAGGATAGTTTCTATTTTCTTTTCAACAAAATAATGAAAGCAAGGATACTGTTCGAAAAATCAATGTTTGATGAATGTTTTGGTATGCTTGGCGACATCATTGAAGTAGCAGAAAAATATGAAAACTATTACGCAATGCTGCTCGCCGCACGCCTGGAACTCGATTATTTGCTGGTGCTGAATTTTCCGAACCTGAACGAAAAAACACTTTTGCAAAAGCAGTTCAAGATAAATGAAGCGCTAAAGTATGTAAGGAAGATTAACGAGCAATCCTCACTTTATGAGAACCTGAAACACCGTATCATTTACAAAGGCCATGCAAGGTCGCAGAAACAAAAGGACGAGTTGAACGACCTTGTCTTTAGCGAGATAAGTATTGTAGCTTCGCAAAACCAGGACAGTTTCGAAATAAGCAAACTCCACCAACTCTTCCAATCAAATTACCTGATCAGTGTAGGTGATTACCGGTCAGCGTTAAATTCGTATATAGAATTGAATAACCTTTTTGAGGTAAACAAACACCTTTGGAGCAATCCACCGATTTATTACCTGCATACACTGGAAGGTGTCCTCGAAAGCTTGAGAGGCATACGAAACTATGACGGAATGGTATATTTTATTAATCAACTCAAATCTATTGACAGCCAATCCACTGGCTTCAAAATCAACCTTACCTGTATAATTTTTCTGTACGAATTGTTCCCGCACCTCGACAATGGTGATTTTATAGCATCTATATCACTGATAAACAGCTATAAAGATACGTTATACGATAAATTGTTTTCATTAAACAGGGCTCGCCAGGCAGAACTCTGCTTGTATACCTCACTTGTCTATTTCGGAATTTCGGAATTCACCAAAGCACACAAATTCCTCAATCAGATCATTCTCAGAGGGAAAAATTATTATTATCTTCCTGTTTATCGTACTATACGACTGGTAAATCTATTGATCTTGTATAAATTAGGAGATTTTGATCTGATCAAATACGAAATCCGATCCATGAAACGCGATTTAATGGATGCTGCAAAAGATTATAAAATTGAAAGTTTTCTATTTAAATTTTTATCAAAAGAATTGCCAACAATCCCTTTAAAAAGGCAGCAGCTACTTGAAAAGACATTAAAAGAAATGACTGAAATAAAACACGATGTATTTGAAAAACAAATACTAAGAATATTTGATTTTACAGCCTGGGTTGAATCGTTACTGAGGAAAACCACATTATCGGAAGTGTTGAAGAAAAGGATAAACGTATAAATAGGACAATGTCACTTATAGATTACCGATTTCACCTGACCACAATATTCTGAACTGCGGGCATTCCAACTGCTTTAAAATGATTGGTTTTAGTTGTCGTTGTGTACAGGACAACCACCTTGTCCACCTAACACCAATTTATGTAAACCGAAATCTTTATTAGCATAAATTCGTATCAACCAGTACTTTATCAGCCATTTACAAGTGGTAAACCAAAGACGGCAAAGACTGGATATTTCAAACGCTTTTTCTAGTAATGGGTTAATTAATTTGAAAATGAGGAAATTTGAAAATGGGGTGTTAATGCAATCATGTCTAATGCGATAATATGCTATTAGTCGCATTTCTGCAGTATTTTGATAAGTTTTGGCATTGGGATATTTGCATACGTATTAGAGTTTAGGTTTTTAATGGTGTGGGTTACATCGTGAATTCCGGTACCGGTGGATTCGCTGCCGACAATTTTGAATTGAACGCCGTCCTTGGTGAAGTAGCAGCCGGTAAGGTGATAGTAGTGAGAGTTACCGATTTTTGATTGGTGAAGGATTCTTGCTGGCATTGGTTAATGTGGTAATTGTGTTAATGTGCTAATGCGGTAATTGATTTGAGGATGTGGAGATGTGGGGATGTGGAAAATAATTTTAAAATGGGGTGGTTAATGGGGGTGGGGTGGTTGAGGGGTTGAGTTGTTGATGGGTTGAGTTGGAAGGATAAATTTGTGATGGGGCATTTTGAAAAAAAAAAATTTAGGTTATGGTGGGGGTTGTTTTTAGTTCCGCAGTTCCAACGTTCCAACAATAGCGGGTTTTTCGGCTTTATGTA
>CAJAXK010000045.1 GCA_903946925.1 uncultured Bacteroidales bacterium
ACAGCTTCACCTGCTCCCAAGATATTGTACCCAAATTGTCAAGCCTTGTTTTGCGGGTGTTTACCGAGGTGTACAGATGTGTAAAATTTATATAAAGCCTTGACTTTTTGGTACTTTTGCGTCAAGGCAAAAGGACAAGAAAAACAACGTGAAACACATTTTGAAAATTTCCTGTAAACACCCCAGCACATTAGAATAATAGGATGCCGGAAAAAGTCACAAAATGTATCCGGAAAATGATATTTCTGTTTTACATCGAAACGAACTGCGAGAAGCTCAAACGATGGTTAGCTTAAGCCTACATTTTGTGTAATTTTCTAATGCCTACACTTTCGTTTAACACATTTAAAAATGTTGATTGTAAGCACTTTGCGGAAATAGAAGGCCAATAATGCGCCAATTCTTTTTAAATACTACCTTTGCACCCTCCAAGGCAGACCGATTTTATTTGCTTAAATATTTAACCTGAAACAACTTACAGATTTAATGGAATACAATTTTAGCGAAGTAGAAAAAAAATGGCAGAAACAATGGGCTGCTGAAAAGGTATTTAAAACCGAAATTGTAGCCGGAAAACCGAAATATTACGTGCTCGACATGTTCCCTTACCCTTCTGGAGCCGGCTTGCATGTTGGCCATCCGCTAGGCTATATTGCTTCCGATATTTTTTCGCGCTACAAAAGGTTGAAGGGGTTTAATGTATTGCACCCAATGGGTTACGACGCTTATGGCCTTCCGGCAGAACAATATGCTATTCAAACCGGTACGCATCCTGCCATTACCACCGAAATCAACTTGGCTCGTTATCGCGAGCAATTGGATAAAATCGGTTTTTCTTTCGATTGGGATCGGGAAGTGCGCACCTGCGACCCCGATTATTATAAATGGACCCAATGGACTTTTATCCAACTTTTCAATTCGTGGTACAATAAAAAAACCAGTAAGGCCGAACCTATAAGTGACCTTGTTGCGGTATTTGAAACCGAAGGAAATTCTGCTATTTCAGCCGCATGTAACGAAACCCCCAATTTTACAGCCTGCGATTGGAACCTTATGGTTGAAAAACAGCAGCAGGAAATCCTGATGAATTACCGCTTGGCCTATCTTGCCGAAACTGCCGTAAACTGGTGCCCAGCCTTGGGGACCGTGCTTGCCAACGACGAAGTAAGTGAGGGTTTCAGTGTCCGCGGCGGCCATCCAGTCGAACGCAAGAAAATGAAACAGTGGTTGTTGCGTATCACCGCTTATGCCGACCGTTTATTAGCCGGCCTCAATACAATTGAATGGTCCGAATCCATAAAAGAAATACAACGGAATTGGATTGGCCGTTCCGAAGGCGGAAGTATGCGTTTTGAGGTTGAAAATAAGCCCGGCCTTGAACCAATTGAGGTTTTTACCACACGTCCGGATACCATTTTCGGGGCAACTTTTATGGTTCTTGCGCCCGAACACGAACTTGTTTCGGTAATTACAACTTCCGATTGCCGCGAAAAAGTGGAAGCTTATGTAAGCTGGGCGAAAAACCGTTCGGAACGCGAACGCATGACCGAAGTAAAAAAAGTAAGTGGCGAATTTACCGGAGCTTATGCCATAAACCCATTTACCAACAAACCTATTCCTGTTTGGATTGCCGATTATGTGTTGATGGGTTATGGAACAGGTGCAATAATGGCTGTGCCGGCACACGACAGCCGCGATTTTGCCTTTGCTAAATTTTACGATTTACCAATTATTCAGGTTGTTAACAGACTCGGGAACGAAGCAACCGATCCCAAAACCTGGGATGAATCCTACGATTCGAAGGAAGGGATAATGATAAATTCGGGCTTTATTGATGGGTTGCAAGTAAAGGAAGCTATTTCGACCGTAATCCGGGAAACCGAAAAACGTGGGATTGGTAACGGAAAAGTAAATTTCCGTCTCCGCGATGCCATTTTTAGCCGTCAACGCTATTGGGGCGAACCCTTTCCTGTTTTTTACAAAGATGGGATGCCCTATACTTTGCCCGAAGATCAGTTGCCGCTGCAATTGCCTGAAGTTGACGCCTATCTCCCAACCGAAAATGGCGAACCTCCACTGGCACGTGCCAAAAACTGGGTAACTTCCGATGGTTATAAACTGGAAACCAATACCATGCCTGGCTTTGCCGGTTCGAGTGGTTACTATTTACGGTACATGGACCCACGTAACGACAATGAATATTTCTCGAAAGAGGCAGCCAATTACTGGCAAAATGTGGATCTCTACATCGGAGGTGCCGAACATGCCACAGGCCATTTGTTGTATGCCCGTTTCTGGAATAAATTCCTTTTCGATTTGGGCTATTCCGTTGTGGAAGAACCTTTCAAAAGGCTTATAAACCAAGGGATGATTCAGGGTAGGTCGAGTTTTGTTTTCAGGGTGAACCCCGAAAAAATGGCCGAATATATACTTTGGGAAAAGATAAAAGACCGAAAATTAGGGGTTAGCTTTGAACGGGATTTTAGGGATGGGAACAGGAAATTCGACTATTTTAGTGCCGAGGCAAAACTGATCATCGAAGTAAAAAAACAGAAATCGCTGGAGAAACTGGTGCATCCTTATACAGAATATGCCGCCGAAAACGGGTTCAAACTCTTGCTTATTCCAATGATCGATTTTATTGATGGTGGTGTGGGACAGGTTGTGGAGCGCATCGTAGCGGCAATAAAAGGTGAAGATGTCCCTTCTTTTGTTGACAAACAAGGCTGGGAACAAATCCCGATTTTTGTTTCGAAAAACTACCCTGGGCGCGATCAATATTCGGATCCCCTTCATGTTGATATTAGTCTGGTACATAATGATGTACTTGATATTGAAGCATATAAAAACTGGCAACCGCATTTGATCAACTCGTATTTTTTCTTGGAAGATGGAAAATACATTTGTGGCAACGAAGTTGAAAAAATGTCGAAATCGAAATACAATGTCCAGAATCCTGATGATTTGATTGAACGTTATGGAGCCGATACGCTTCGTTTGTACGAAATGTTCCTGGGTCCGTTAGAGCAATCGAAACCCTGGGATACAAGTGGCATTGAAGGTGTTTTCCGTTTTATGCGCAAGTTGTGGAGGTTGTTTCATGATTTTGACCTAAACCTTACAGTTTCTGACGAAGCACCGACCGCAGCCGAATTAAAAGTACTGCACAAAACCATCAAAAAAATACAGGAAGACACAGAGCGGATGTCGTTTAATACGGCAGTGAGTAGTTTTATGATTTGCGTAAACGAACTCACCGAGCTTAAATGCAACAAACGCGCAGTATTAAACGAACTGGTTGTACTTATTTCGCCTTATGCCCCACATATTGCAGAAGAATTGTGGCAATTGCTTGGCAACGACGAAAATGTGTGTAAAGCAACTTTCCCTGAATATAATGCTGCATATACAATCGACAATACATTTGCCTATCCAGTATCCTTCAACGGAAAAACAAGATTCACCCTTGAACTGCCAATAGACACACCTGTTTCAGAGGTAGAAAAGGCGGTAATGGATGCACCCGAAGCACAGAAATGGCTTGGCGGGCAAACACCTAAAAAGGTGATTATTGTTCCGAAAAAGATTGTTAATGTGGTAATTTGATAATGTGTTAATTTGATAATGTGTTAATTTGATAATGTGTTAATGCGATAATGTGTTAATGCGGTAATGTGTTAATGCGGTAATGTGGGGATGTGAAGATTTGGGGATGTGGAAATTAATTTGAAAATGGGTTGATTTGAAAATTTGAAATGAGGGCTGGGTTGGATTGATGAGATAATGAGGGGATTTAAGGAATGAGGGCATAATGGGAATAAAGAATATCCCTGCTACGATGTGGCGGGGATTTTTTTTGTGGGGATGTATGCACCTATGAGTGGGGAAGTTTGGCCGGATGCAACTGAAAAGAAGACGGGTCCGGACGGATTAAGTAGCAGAAGACTACTGAGATATAATCCCATGTGACCAAAAAAAGTTTAGAGAAGATAAAATAGCTGTTTGATGATTTGTATTAAATGAAATACATACTTTTACCAATGCAAAAAAGTAACAAAAGGTTGGGTTAGCCGACTAGAATCTAATTGCAATCCGTATGTTTAAACAGGATATATGGGAGTTATGGGCAACCTTTAGACAACAACTTGAGCGATTAATACAAGCTTATGATTTTCCCGTTTTCCATAAAATGTAAAAGGAAGTTTAAAGAAATAATTTCGTCTGAAGACTTCGATACTGTAATGTCATATATTCAAGACTATATTGATGCTAAAACTTGTGAAAACACAACAGTAAATGGACTTACATTGACATATAAAACAGGTTCTTTCAGAAATAAATGGAATACTGATATTTTAGCAACAGTTGAAAGAGGGAAATTCGAGCTAATAAACGTAGAATCTGAAAATATTTTGACATATGAGTTTTTTATGTATCATTTGTTTTTAGGTGCATTTTTAATTTCAATAATATTTGGTCTATTTTCATCCGAAATTTGGACAGGTGTCTTTTGCTTTGCATGGCTTGGCGGTATGAATTGGCTTATCGCTACTATTAGACACCGATTAATGCTTAGAGACATTGTTTTAGAAATTGAAAATCGGATTAATAAGAAAAAAGGCTGCCTATAATAAATAAGAATATGAGCGTCACGCAGTGCCCAGCGATTATTTCAGGTTGAACTATATCCCATGCGTGGCTTGGTGTTTTCCAGCGGTTTCTTACGGTTCATCAAACACTATAGCAAGTGCGGGTTTTTGAACTGCGCTCAAGAGACCGCTTTGCGAAATAGCGTGTTGGTTGAAACAGTTGTAATGTTTTTTTATATTTGTGCTGGCACACATTGAGCAACAATTTAATCCCGCACTTGCTATAGCATCATCTGTTAGCATTAATTGTAAGCGAAAATTTTACATTCATAGAAATCCTCTGAATTCGTAGAATTTTTGTAACTTTATACCGGATTTAAAGACAAAAAAATGAATACTTTCCAGTTGAAACAAGAACTAATTCACAGGATCTCCAGAATTGAAGACATTGACTTTCTCAATGCTATTAAGACCATTTTGGACTACAAGAAAAAAGAGTCCTTTATCGAATTAACAGCTGACCAGGTGAAAGAATTGCTTTTTGTAAGTAAAGAAGCGAAAAAGGGCAATGTGATATCACAATCGGAAATGGATCAAAAAGTTGAAGAATGGCTAAGCGGGAAGTAATGTGGACGAAAAATTCCGAAATTCAATTACAAGAAATTCTCGAATTCTTCACTAAAAGAAACAAAAGCGGACTATACTCAAGAAAACTATATTAGAAATTTAAGACAGAACTTATTACTGTCTCAAAAAATCCTGAATTAGGAATAAAAACAAAACTAGACCAAATTAGAGGCCTGATTATTGAAGACTTTATTTTATTTTACGAAATACTTGAAGACCGGATAATAATCCTGAAAGTTTGGGATTGCAGACAGAATCCTGACAAACTAAATATTCCGAGATAAACAACTAATGCCAAAAAACGCAGTAGCAAATGCTGGTTTTTGAGCTGCGCTCAAGAAACCGCTTCGCTAAGTTGCGTGTTGGTTGAAACATTTGGAATGCTTGTTTATATTTGTGCTGGCTGGCTTTGAGCAACAATTTAATCACGCACATGCTATAGTGTCAGCCGTTATGCCTCACCTTTGAAAAACGAAAATCCGACATTTATCGAAAATTAAAAGTTGCTATATTTGGAAACATTTTTCTATCTTTGTAGAAAATAAATAAATGCAAAAGTTTCAAACCAGATTTTTAGAAGAAGCCGATAAGTTTATTTCGGAACATGATTCTAAAACTGTTAGGAAAATATTCTATAACATTGACCTTGCTGAACAGACTAACGACCCAAAACTCTTCAAAAAACTTAAAAATGACATTTGGGAATTTCGAACAGTATTTGCTGGAATTCAAATCCGGCTTCTTGCTTTTTGGGATAAATCGGACAACACCGATACTTTAGTTTTTGCAACTCATGGGTTCATAAAAAAAGTGGACAAAGTTCCCAAAAATGAGATTGAAAGAGCTGTAAGAATCAAAGATCAATATTTTGAAAACAAACTAAAGAAATAAGCGATGGAAGAGACAGAAATTAAATCATATTCACTTGCCGAGATGAAAGATAAATATATCGGCAAACCTGGTACTGACGACAGAGACCAATATGAGTACGAACTTCGGATGGATGTTTTGGGAAAAATGATTAAAACTGCCCGACAAGAACGAAACTTGACACAAGAACAATTAGGAAAGCTTGTTGGCGTCCAGAAATCTCAAATATCAAAACTTGAAAGCAATACAAACAGTGCGACAATTGACACGATTTTGAAAGTTTTCAAAGCGCTGAAAGCAGAAATCCATTTCAACGTAACACTTGAAAAACATTATGTTCAACTTGTTTGAAAACAAAGGCGAATGCGTAACAAACGCTCTAACAAATCGGGTTTTTGAGCTGCGCTCAATAGACCGCTTCGCTAAGTTGCGTGTTGGTTGAAACATTTGAAATGCTTGTTTATATTTGTGCTGGCCGACAGTTGGGAGTTGCTACCGCTCGAATCCTTTCGGTATTATTGAATAAAAAAATCCCCGCCACAAAGTAGCAGGGATTTTTTATGGTGCTTTGTGAGGGACTAAAAAGCACCCTTCACTTTGACTTTTGACCTTCAGATTTTGACTTTCAACCTGTAACTTTTCACATATCAGCAATCTGACATCACACATTCGACATCCAACATCCAACATCCCTTACTTCAACACTTCCCGTGAAATAATGATCTGTTGTATTTCCGATGTTCCTTCGTAAATCTGTGTGAGTTTGGCTTCGCGCATCAGGCGCTCAACGTGGTATTCTTTTACATAGCCATAACCTCCGTGGATTTGAACCGCCTGGGTTGTTACTTCCATAGCAATTTCGGCTGCATAGTATTTGGCCATTGCGCTGGCATATCCGTAAGGCTGGCCCTGATCTTTAAGCCATGCCGCTTTCAGGCAAAGGTTGCGGGCATTTTCAATTTTAACAGCCATGTCGGCTAATTTAAAAGCAATAATTTGATGGTTGGCAATATACGTTCCAAATGCCTTACGCTCTTTGGCATATTGCACGGCACGTTCAAAAGCACCGCTGGCGATTCCGAGAGCCTGCGAAGCAATTCCGATGCGCCCACCTTCCAGCGTTTTCATGGCAAAAGTAAACCCAAAACCGTCAGCACCTATACGGTTTTCTTTCGGCACTTTCACATCATTGAACATTACTGAATGGGTATCGCTGCTGCGCATCCCCATTTTGTCTTCGTGCGGACCAACACTGATCCCGGGTGCATGGCGGTCAACAATGAGGCAATTGATCCCTTTGTGTTTTTTTTCCGGGTGAGTTTGTGCAATAACCAGATAGGTACCTGCCGAATCCCCGTTGGTAATCCAGTTTTTTGTGCCGTTTACCAAATAGTGGTCACCCATGTCAACAGCAGTAGTGCGCTGCGATGTTGCATCTGATCCCGCATCGGGTTCCGAAAGCAGGAATGCACCGATTTTCTCGCCGCGGGCAAGGGGTTTCAGGTATTTTTCTTTCTGTTCTTCGGTGGCAAATTTTTCAATTCCGTAGCAAACCAAAGAGTTGTTCACGCTCATAATAACGCTTACGGACGAATCCACTTTCGAGATTTCTTCCATCGCCAAAACATAAGAAACGGTATCCATGCCACCACCATCGTATTTTGGATCCACAAGCATACCCAGAAAGCCTAATTCGGCCAAACGCTGTACATGTTTTGTTGGATAGATGGCAGCTGCATCGCGTTCAATAACATCGGTAATCAATTCACGCTGTGCAAAATCGCGGGCAGCATCGCGGATCATTAACTGTTCTTCGGTAAAATTAAAGTCCATTGGTTGTAAGGTTTTTTTAGGTTGAATCGATTAGAATTGGTTTGCCAAATATAGAAACATTACCACAACTACAACAGATATATTTAGATATTTTATTTTGATTTTTTGATAATAAAAAAACGCCTACCTGTTTGGGGTAAGCGTTTTAAAATAAAGGAAATAGGATTTATCCCATTTAAGATTTTATTGCACCACAAGCTTTAAAACATGGGTTTTCCCATTTGTTTCAACTTTCATGAAATAATTGCCACTGGCAGCTTGCGAAAGGTCGAACGAATAGCTGTTTGATCCTTTGCATTGCCTTGTCAGGATAGTTTTCCCTTTTGCATTGAGGATAGAAACATTCATTTCGAGCATTTGGGTCGAAGCACTGCTTATAACAAACAGCCCTGTTGTAGGATTTGGGAAGATTTCGAGTGCATTCTCCGGATTCTCATCCAATGAAACAAAAGAAGGAAGTTGTATAAGTTGAACCCAAACCGTGGTTGCACCAGTACCGTTTATCTGAATATTTGCTGTCCTGATAACTTGTGTGAGGTTTTGAGTATAGGTTGCAGTCATAAGTCCGATACCAGTGCCCGATGGGGTTGGCTGACACCATAATTGGTCGCTGCTGCAACTCCAATTGGTGTTGGACGAAACATTAAATGTTGTGCTTCCGGCCGGATCGGTTACTGTTCGGGTGGCAGGTGTAACATTCAAAATGGCTGCTGGGCCAGATTGTACCACAGTTACCAATACTGGTGCAATTCCTGCTGCGCTAACCATGATTTCTGCGGTGCGGCCCGATGCAAATGTGTTTTCGGTAAAATTTGCTACAATAGTACCGTTTCCTGTACCCGCTCCTGTTATGGTACACCAAGGCGCATTACTGGTTGCCGTCCAAGGCATATTGGTGCTTACTGCAAAATTTGTAGTGCCTGCCCCATCCCCAACATTTTGTACATGCGGATCGACTGAAAGGAATGGTGCGGAACCAACCTGGGTAAGAGTTAAATTGGCATTTGGAACACCTGGAACTGAAACGGTAATGTAAGTGATACGCTCATCGGTAGTTGGATTTGCTTCATAAGTAGCTACCATAGTTCCGTTGCCTGTACCGGAAGGGGTTACAACGCCCCAGAAGGTATTGCTGGTAGCTGTCCATGCTGAATTGGTGGTTACCGAATAATTAGCAGTTCCTGCTGTTGCCGGAACAGTTTGATTTATTGGCGTAACTGCCAAGGTTGGGGTTGTGGCTGCTTGTGTTACAGTAACTACAACAGGACCGATTCCGGCAACGGTAACGGTGATGTTCGCAACGCGTGCCGAAAG
>CAJAXK010000046.1 GCA_903946925.1 uncultured Bacteroidales bacterium
AGCCATTCGTGCGAGGTACGTTCCTTTATTTCGATGCCAATGCTATAGACTGTCATTAGCAGTATGAAAAGTTGGAGCATAATGGGCAAAACTATGGTAGAAATATATACCGAATAGTTTGCCGTAGGGTTGAACAATTGATGGGTGTTAAGCTGAATAGGCTGTACCTGAGCCATCATGTTTTCACCAGCCTGACCCATTGCTTCCCGTTTCTGGATATTTATGCCACCCGATAAAGTGTGGAGGATCAATGTCAAATCGTTTTGCATAAGCCCGCCGGCAATAAGGAAACCGTTTTGATAGTAGTAACTGATTACAGGTTGTTTATTGGTCAACAAATCGGCTTGTAGGTTTTTGGGCAGAACCACAAACCCATAAATGTTTCCGGTGCGCAATTCTGACATGGCCTCCGTTTCCGTTTGCAGGTATTGGGTAACCCGGCTCAAGGGCGTAACATCAATGTTCCTGGCAATTTTCCGCGAACTCGGGGTTTGGTCGAGGTCAACAATGGCAATTGGCATTTTGGTAGGGACGCCTTCCTTAAACAGTGAAGTGAAAAATAGAATGGACAGTATAGGAAGCACAAGCACTACCAAAAGGTATAAGCTCCTTGACGACATACGGAACACTTCCCGTTTAGATACTTCAATTATATTTTTCAGTATTGATTTCATTGTTTTATTTTTCTTGTTGAGCAATACTACGGCCAATCATGTGCACTATTTTTACTTCCTGTTGTTCCATATTCATCCCACATCTGCAATCCGCCATCAGCAATCGTAAATGGTTATTGGTTAATGGTTAATGGCTGCAATCCGCAATCGTAAATGGTTATTGGTTATTGGTTATTGGCTGCAATCCGCAATCCGCAATCGTAAATGGTTATTGGTTATTAGTTATTGGTTATTGGTTATTGGCTGCAATCCGCAATCCGAAATCCGCAATCATAAATGGTTATTGGGTTAATGGTTATTGGCTGCAATCCGCCATCCGCCATCCCACATCCGCCATCCCACATCCCACATCTATTTCAGCTTCCCATAATCCACCATCAAACTCATCCCAGGCCTCAAACCTTCTATCGCAGTAATCGGTTTTGCCCTAACCTCGAAGGACTTAACATCGAAACCGCCGTTGGTTTTTGTTGCCTTAAACGTGGCATAACTTGCCATAGCCTTAATATAGTTTACTTTAAGTTTTATGGTTTTGTTTCCCAGGGCAGGTATAGTTGCCTCTAATTCTTTCCCGATAGTGATTTTGGTAAGCAAATCTTCGCGGATATTAAAAACTACCCAAATATCGTTCAGATCCACAATATTCATGATGGGTGCGCCCGAGCCGACAAGTTCGCCCTGTTTAGGGAAAATATCCGAAACTTCGCCATTAATAGGCGAAACCAGCATAGTTTCCGAAATATAGGATTCCACCTCCGAAACAGCTCCTTTTGCCCGGTTTACCATGGCTAATGCAGCAAGTTTGTCTTCTGTTTCGGCACCGTTGATGGCCATATCGTACTGCGATTTTGCCGCTTTTGAAGTGGCAACAGCCGCCTGGAAATTGGCTTCGGTCTCATCGCGTTTTTGTGCCGAAACCAAGCCTTCGGTAAACATGTTTTGAACCCTGTTAAAGGTTTTTTCGGCCAATTTTACGCCTACCTCAGCTTTTTGCCAAAGTTCGTAAGCACCAGCAATTTGCTCGGCACGTGCCCCTTTATTTGCTTTTTGGTTCTGTGCGGCGGCGGCATCTTCGGCTGAATTTGCTTGCAACAGCTTAGCGTTTAGTTCAGGACTGTTAATCATAACCAAAGAATCGCCTTTCTTAACTGTTAATCCTTCCGAAACCAGGAACTTATCGATACGGCCAGGGACTTTTCCCGAAACACGTACTTCGTTGGCTTCAACCTGCCCTTGCAGCATGATAGGCTCTGGTTTAATAACTATCCAGCCAACCAAACTTACTGTTGCAATTACCAACAACAAGATTACAAATGGAACCAACATTCCGGAATGTCTTTTATTAATTGTTTTCATTGATTAAAAATTATTGTTTGTTTTTCTGTTTGCTTAAAGTTTCTCTTTGATATTTAATTCCCCAATCCTCAATCTGTTATATGGTTATTGGTTAATGGGTTATTAGTTATTAGTTATTGGTATTTGGGTTAATGGTTATTGGGTTAATGGTTATTTTATCCAATCCGCAATCCGCAATCCGCCATCCGCAATCCGCAATCCGCAATCCCACATCCCACATCCCACATCCCACATCCGCCATCTTACCTCACTTAATATTCAAAACCGTCAACCCTCCAACTGCCTTATAACAATCCAAAGCAGCTTGGCGTTGGGCAAATACAGCCTGAAGGTATTCAAGTTCAATAGTTTGCATTTCGGTTTCGGTTGCCAAGCGTTCGGTTATGTTTATGATTCCTTCGTTATACGATTTTTGCGCCAGTTCGAGAGCTTTCAGGGCGGCCATGCGCTGTTTATCTTTGTAGGCAACCAGCGAAATAGAGGCTTTATACGTTGTATTAACTTTTATCTGGTTAAGCTCAAGTAGTTCCCGAGCTTCATCTCTGGCATTTTCGGCTTTTTTCACTTCCAAATTTGCATGATGGACTTTTGGCGATCCGCCTGATGGGTTAAAAAGTTCCCATTTAAAACCTACTCCAGCCATAAGGGTTGGGCCCAAGCCTATGTTATCAATGTTCATTTCCATTGGTATAGGTCCTGTCATGTCAGCATTAGCTTTAAAAATATTATCGTATCGGGCTGATGCAAATGCCTGAACTTTTGGCAAGTAGTGCGATTTTTCGGATTTCAGCATAAATTTTTGCGCTTCAACACTTGATGTCAATGCCCTGAGTTCTGCCCGGTTTCTAATATCGGAGCTTGTGTCGGTAACCAATAGTAGTTCAAGTTCAGGATTTGATGTATCGAAACTCGAGGCAGGTTTTCCGGTAAGTTGTGCAAGTTTTTCGTGGAGCAGGGTCTTCTTGCTCTCGTATTCAGCTAATTTTGCTTCTAAATTGGCATCAGCAACAGCAATTTTAAGCGTATCGAAAGAAGTTGCCAACCCGTTTTTTAGCGCTTTGGTGGCATATCTTTTTTCGGCAGCCAAGCGGACAGCAGATTCGTCAAGCACTTTCTTCGATTGGTTTAACAGGGCAAGTTGATCGTAATACGTTATCAACTCGCTTATTGCATCCGATTTGCATTTATCCGAAAGGGCATCCTGTGCTTTTACTTTTTCGTTAAGCGCTTTCGATACATTAGGAACTTGTCCGCCACTGTACAAAAGCATTTTGGCTGTGGCATCAATACCAAAGTAATTGCCATAAAAGTTCCCTTCAATATTGTTTGAAATTGAGGGAAGCGCCATACCCTGCGATACCATAAGTTGTTGTAGCTTGGTGATTTCTCCGGCCAGCCCAGCCATATTTGGGAACATAAGAGGGAAATTAGGGCTTTGCATAAGTTCCTGCAATTTGCCCAAACTTTCAAAACCTTCAATATCCCCCATTTTGGAATTTACCGATGAGTAGGCAAACAGATATTTGCCGCCCAATTCCACTTTGGGTAAATATGCCGACCTGACTGCTTTTTGCTGCACTTCGGTTATTTGCTTTTCAATATCCTTTTCAATTATCTTGCGGTCTTTGTTAAGCGAAAGCTCGATAAGTTCTTTGAGTTCGGGTGCAAGCTTAAGCGATTGTGAATACACTTTGCCGGGTAAGCCGCAGAATGCAAAGCACATTATCAGAAATGGGATTCTTATTTTCATCTGTTTATTATTTAACTTTTTACGGGTCAGATGGAATAGGCCATGAGAATAATCATTTCGGTTGGTGAGCAAATTTTCTGCTCATGGCTATTTCGTGGCAATTCTTTTTGTTTAGGTTTTTGATTTATCTTGTTGAAATAAATTTTCAAATGTCAGTTTCATTTTACCCCTTGCTTCCACTATTTTATCCATTTCCTGTCAATTTATTTTTCGTCATTACGTCTATTCGACTAAAAAAGTAAAATGGTCGAAATTAGGGCAAAAAAATTATCGTTTCACTACTCCATGGAACAAAATATGGATCACATTATCGAGCCGGTGTTCCAAATCTTTTTCCTCCATCCCCCAAAAAAGTGGAATCTCCAAACCCTTTAAGGCCGTAACAATGGCAATGGCTGCAAGCGATGTGTCTTCTATTTCGAACACACCATTTTCGACACCTTCGACCAAAATATTTTCCATCATCTGTATTTCTTCCTGGTCGTATTTCTTCCTTATTTTTTCGATAAAATCGAGATGGCTTAAATAATCGTCCTTTATTGCGCTGTAAAAATTTGCAAGTTTTTCCATGGTATGCATACGCGCCATAACATGCATTTTTAATTTCTGGGCCGGGCTTACTGCTTCGAGGTTTGCCTTTATCAATTCCGCTTTTAAGATGGAAGCTTCTTTTTCCACTACAGCCTGAAATATTTCCTCCTTGCTTGCAAAGTAGTAATATATAGAGCTTTTGCCCTTGCGGCTGGCAATGGCAATTTCGTCCATGGTTGTTTTCCTGAACCCAAAACGAGAAAAAATATGGCGTGCCACATTTACTATCGTTTCTTTTACTTCGTCTTTATCAAGCATGGTCCAATCGTGTTTGCAGGCTTTTATTCGTGTTTGAAGCGGCAAAATTAATACAGTACGAACCATTATCCAAATTTATTTCGACTAAAAACGTCGAAAAGTCGAAAATATTTAGTAAAACTCATATTTACATGTAGTTATAGGAATAGCAAAAATGGCTTTTCTGTGTTTTGTTGAAGTTTTCATCAGATTGTAATCTTTCCTTTTTATCCCCAACCTCTTTTCCCTGCTTCCGGAAACCGTTTTCCACAGCTAAATTATTATACCTTTGCAACCAATCAACCTTCAATCATGACCGATCGCCTTTCGGAATATTCATCCCGTATAAATACATATTCCACCGAAAAAAACAAACTGGAGAAAAAGCAAAAACACTTGCCTTTGCTCAGGTTGATCTTTTTTTTGATTTTTACCTTCTTGGTTTACAAATATATAACCATACAAGCCATTGAGGTTGGAGTTTTGGTTATAGTTGCATTAATTGTATTTGTAATTTCGAGTGTAATTGACCGTAAGTTGAAAAACGAAATCAGGAAAATTGGCATACTTTTAAAAATCAATGAACTTGAAGTCAAAGCTTTGAGTGGTGATTACACAGCATTTGATCCTGGAAATGAATTTATTGACCAATCACACGATTATACCCACGATCTCGATATTTTTGGCGAAGGTTCTATATTTCAGTATATTAACCGATCTTCCACCATTTTCGGGAAACTAAGGCTTGCCGAATTTCTAAACCGTGCTTTCTCCTTCAGCCCCAAAGTGATACAAAGGCAAAAGGCGGTTAGCGAACTTTCTGATATGGTTAAACTCCGTCAGCAAATTCAATTGATTTTTCATGACGAAAAAATAGCCGAAACCGATAAAACCGAAATGACCGATTGGTTAAAAAGCGATAGCCCGGTCCGAAATTTGAAAATGCTGCGATTATTAGCTTTTGGATTACCAAGCGTAACTTTGGGTTGCATTTTGCTTTCTTTTGCAGGGCTTATCCCGTTTCCTACATTTTTAATTGTGTTACAACTGACAATAGTATTCTTTTACATACGGCAAACTTTACAAGTGCAAAATAGCATTACTTCGAAGAGCAAAATCCTCAACAAGTTTGCCCAATGCCTTGTACTTATTGAAAACACTGCGTTTACATCCGATTACCTTTTAGGTTTGCAGAACCAACTGGGAGGTAAAGGAGGAAAAAGCCCATCAAAAACGATCCGTCAATTATCTGGCATATTAAACTATATGGATTCCAATTTGAATATGTTGGTATCCATATTCCTGAATGGCCTTTTTATGTTCAACCTCCACTTGTTGTTGCAAGTTGAAAAATGGAAAAAGCTCAACCAGGAAAACGTTCCTTTATGGTTCGATACTATTGCCACTTTTGATGCGATGTGCAGCATGGGCAATTTTGCTTACAACCACCCGGAATTCATTTTCCCAAAACCGGTTGAAAATAACTTTGAATTTGTTGCTGAAAACCTTGGGCATCCACTTATTTCCCATAACCAAAGGGTTGTAAATGATGTAGAGATCAAAGGCTGGAACCAGTTTGCTATTATTACAGGTGCCAACATGTCGGGGAAAAGTACTTTTCTCAGGACTATAGGCGTTAACTATATCTTGGCCATGGCTGGGGCACCGGTATGTGCAACCAAACTCAACTTTTATCCAATCCAAATCCACAGCAGCATCCGCACAAGCGATTCGCTAACACGCCACGAATCGTATTTCTATGCCGAATTGAAACGCCTTAAACAGATCATAGATGAATTGGAAAACGGTGGGGAAAGGTTGATTTTATTGGATGAAATCCTGAAAGGGACCAACTCAAAGGATAAGCAGGCCGGATCAATTGCCTTAATTGAGCAACTTCTTCATTACAAATCGGTTGGGCTGTTTGCCACCCATGATTTGATGTTGGGCGAACTTGCAAACCGTTTCCCCAATCAGGTTAATAACCTGTGCTTCGAAATACATATTGAGGGCGATAAGATGCAAATTGACTACAAACTACACCATGGTGTATGCAAGAACCTGAATGCAACTTACCTAATGAAAAATATGGGGATACTTTTTGAAAGCAGGAATTCAAATTCGTGAAGTTGATAGGCAACTATTTGCTTTCTACTTGGTTTAATATGGCATGTTAGCTTGAGGTAAATACCTCGGTGTTTTTGAAAAATACTCATAAAAACAGTTCTGCTATTTTTCAAAAAAAATCTTTTTTCACTTTTACCTCAATACATTTTAATGAATTTGTCGATTCAAAATCAAAAACTTTATAAATCGGGCTTGGTATATGCCTTGCTCAGTTACAGTGCCTGGGGCGTTTTTCCATTATACTGGAAGTTGCTGAAGCATGTCCCTGCCCAACAGATACTTGCACACCGAATTGTTTGGTCGTTGCTGTTCCTTTTCCTGATACTAGCCTTGCGGCGCGACCGTGTTTTTATAAAATACCTTACCTCACCACGGATATTGGGAATACTGTTACTAACAAGCGCATTGATTGGAGGGAACTGGTTTGTATATATTTATGCAATAAATAGTAACCATATTGTGGACGCCAGTCTTGGATATTACATGAACCCAATGGTAAATATCCTGCTTGGGATGGTGTTTATGAAGGAGCGTTTATCACGAATCCAGTTTATTGCAGTTTCGTTTGCACTGGCGGGTGTTGCTTACCTCACTTTTCATTATGGGAAATTGCCTGTTATTTCGCTCGTACTTGCAGGTTCGTTTGGGGTTTATGGATTGCTGCGCAAGAAAGCCAACTTGCAATCCATGCCTGGATTAATGGTCGAAACCTTGGTTTTGGCACCAGTTGCGCTATGGTATTTATGGTTTTTGGAAACTAACGGGGCTGGGGTATTTGGGCATTATTCCCGGTTTTCTGATATCCTTTTGATTGTTGGCGGACCCGTAACTGCCTTGCCGTTGTTTTGGTTTGGTATTGCCGCAACCCGAATCCCTCTATCAACATTAGGCTTCATACAATACCTTGCCCCAACCATACAACTCTTGATTGGCGTTTTTGTGTTCAGTGAGCCTTTCGATACTGCTTATTTGATAAGTTTTGGATTGGTTTGGACAGGACTTGGAATTTACTCATATAGTGTGGTACGAGGAATGAGGCAAAAAGCGATTCAATAAACTGAAATTTATTTTCCAGTTATCATACGTGAATCCACTTATTTCTTGCGAAGGTTTATATAATAATAGGGGAGTTCCTCCTCGGGATGTTCTTCCTTTTCTATCATTTCCCAACCTGTTAGGTCAATTTCTAAAAATGTATCGGCATCAAAATCTTTTTGAACAATAGTTAAATAAAGTTGCTGGGCAAGTGGCAAAAACTGCTTGTAAACCATCCCTCCGCCAATTATAAAATTCTCTTTTTCGCTATCCATTTTTTCAATTGCTTCTTCAATGGAATATGCCATGGTGCAACCTTCAATTTCTTCGCCAGCTATATCCGTAATCACTATACTCCTTCGGTTAGGTAAAGGCCTGATTGGCAATGAGTAAAATGTTCTTTTCCCCATCACGATTGTGTGGCCGGTTGTTAGTTTTTTAAACCTTTTTAAATCTGCCGGAATATGCCAAAGCAATTGGTTGTCCTTGCCGATTGCATTATTTTGGGCTATGGCCACTATAATTGAGATTTCCTTCATTTGCTTATTTTGTTGCGATGTTTACGATTAATGATTTACGAGTTACGATTTACGAATTACGAGTTACGAATTACGAGTTACGAGTTACGAGTTACGAGTTACGAGTTACGAATTACGATTTATGGATTACGAGTTACGATTAACCAATAACCAATAACCAATAACCAATAACCAATAACCAATAACCTAAACAGCAACTTGTCCCTTAATAGCCTGATGTGGGTTATAACCTGAAAGTTCAAAATCTTCAAATTTAAACTCAAAAATATCGGTTACTTCCGGGTTTATTTTCATGTGTGGCAAAGGCCTGAATTCGCGCGAAAGCTGAAGGTTAACCTGTTCGAGGTGATTGGAATAAATATGTGCATCGCCGAAAGTATGCACAAAATCGCCTGGTTGCAAGCCCGTAACCTGGGCAATCATCATTGTAAGTAATGCATACGAAGCAATGTTAAATGGCACCCCGAGGAAAATATCGGCACTACGCTGGTATAATTGACAGGATAGCTTACCGTCGGCCACATAAAACTGGAAAAGCAAATGACAGGGTGGGAGGGCCATTTCCTTAATCATCCCAACGTTCCAGGCACTTATTATAATCCTGCGCGAATCAGGATTCCTTTTGAGAGTTTCTATAACCTGGCTAACCTGATCAATGAAAGTGCCATCAGCAGCAGGCCACGACCGCCATTGATAACCATACACTGGGCCAAGGTTCCCATTTGGGTCAGCCCATTCATCCCAAATACTCACTTTATTGTCGTTAAGGTACTTAATATTGGTATCTCCTTTTAAGAACCACAATAGCTCGTGAATAATTGACCGCAAATGAAGCTTTTTAGTGGTAACCGCCGGAAACCCTTCTTGTAGGTTAAAGCGCATCTGGTAACCAAACACACTAATTGTTCCCGTGCCGGTGCGGTCTTCCTTTTTAACACCATTTTGCAGAACATGGTTTAATAAGTCGTGGTATTGTTTCATTCAAATATGGTTGTAACACTTGCCTTGTAAACAAGTATATATTGAGTTAATTTACAGGAAATGAGCGTTATTGTTGGATTGTAACGATTTGCACTAAAAATTTTGGCACAAATTAGTTACAAGTATTTATTTAAACCAAAAACTAATGTTCAAGATTTTCAACAGCTTTTGGGTCGTGTTTATGCTTAAATAAAATGGCGAAGGCAATTGTAACAAAAAGAGCGTAAATGGCGAAAGCCAACCATATACCATGCCAGTCCTTTCCATCGGCGTGAGTGTAATATTTATCAATTACATACCCACTTATTTTACTTCCTGAGTAGGCACCAAAACCATTGGTCATCATCATAAACAAGCCTTGGGCACTTGACCTTATTTTTGAATCGGTTGTTGTTTCAACGAAAAGTGAGCCAGAAATGTTGAAGAAATCAAATGCCATCCCGTAAACAATGCATGAGAGTATAATCATCCATAAACCTCCGGATGGATTTCCATAAGCAAACAGTCCAAACCTCAAAACCCAGGAAATCATCGAAAATATCATTACTTTTTTAATGCCAAAACGTTTCAGGAAGAACGGTATTGCCAAGATAAACAGGGTTTCCGAAATTTGCGAAATGGACATAATAATAGTTGAATATTTAACCACCAATGAATCAGCATATTCGGGTATGTTTTTAAAATCGTCGAGAAACGAATCGCCGTACATATTAGTTAATTGCAAGGCTGCTCCCAAAAACATGGCAAAAACAAAAAACAAGGCCATTTTGTAGTTTGCAAATAGTTTGAATGCAGTTAGACCTAATTGCTCTGCCAAAGAAGCATTTTTTGAAATTGATTTTTGAGGTGGGCATTTGGGCAATGTAAAGGAGTAGATTCCTAAAGCAATCGCTGCAACCGCGCCAATAATAAACTGGTTTGCATTTGCCTTGCTTCCTGTAAGATTGGTAATCCACATGGCTGCAATAAAACCTATGGTTCCCCAAACCCGTATGGGTGGAAATACTTTAACAACATCGTAATTATTGTTTTTCAGTATGGTGTAGGAAATTGAATTTGACAGGGAAATAGTTGGCATATAAAAAATCATGGCCAACAATATTACATAATAAAGCGTATCTGGGTCGTTGACCTGAGGCACATAAAATAAGACCAATCCATACAAAATATGGAGTACGCCATAAAGTTTCTCGGTATTTATCCATTTATCGGCAATAATCCCTGTTATGGCTGGCATAAAAATGGATGCGATTGCAAGTGTAGAAAAAATTGCACCAAATTGTGCCCCGGTCCACCCTTTTGCGTTAAAGCAATATGTGCCAATTGTAATTAGCCAGGCTCCCCACACAAAAAACTGAAGAAAGCTCATGACGGTCAAACGATACTTGATATTCATATTTCTTTTATTGGTAAAAGTTAATTAGGTTGTAAGTTCTGATTAATTGCTGAAAACCGATAAAAATCCGGATCAGCCCTACTGTTTATCTGTGTAAAATCTAGTATTTGAAGAAGTCGTGTTTTTATTCCCTTCTCTTAATCTCATCGCGGATTAACGAGGCTTTTTCGTAATCTTCATCTTCTATGGCTTGTTGAAGGTCGGCTTCAAGTTCGGTAAGTGTAAGGTTGCGCAACGGAAATGAGGGGGTTTCTTCTGAACTTTTATCTGTACTCCCTAATTGGGCTTCTTCCTCAAACACTATACCTGCTTGATCCATAACTTGTTCGGTAGTATAAATCGGACATTTGAACCGTATCGCCAGGGCAACTGCATCGGAGGTGCGGGAATCAATTTCGCGTATGGAAATCCCGTTATCGCATATTAAAGTGGAATGAAAAATCCCTTCGTGGAATTTCGTGATCTCAACCTCAATTAGGTTGATGCCAAATATTTTGGCAAAATTGAAAAACAAATCGTGCGTAAGGGGGCGCGATGGCCTCATTTTTTCAATTTCCAAAGCTATGGCCTGTGCTTCGTAATGGCCTATAACAATTGGGAGCCTGCGCTTTCCATCCAACTCGCCAAGCACCAATGCATACGAGTTGGCTTGCGCCTGGCTGTAGCTAAGACCAACTATTCTAAGTTCAATTTTTTTCAAGGGATTTCGTCAGTGGTTGCAAATCAATAAATTAAAATTTAAGTGGCGATCAAAAACCAATTAAATTTGGATAGGTAAAAATATAAATAAATTTCGGAATCCAAGTAGCAAGATTTTATAATTTGAAGCATAAGGAGGTGGCCTCAATTTTCATCAATACACTTCACAATCAAAAAGCCACTTTTGTTTAAAGTGGCTTTTTGGTTTTTTTAAAATGCGGTGTTGATAGAAAACTCTTTTTGGTATTTGTTTCCTTTTTAACTTATTGATTTATAGGAATAAATCATTGGTGTTTTTGCAGAGGTTTATTGGCTAATTCTTAATTTGAGGTGCTATCAGACTGTCATCAAAACCAAAACTTTAGTCAAAATGGTTTAGCTTTTTTACTTTTTGCTTGATCAAAAAGTAACCAAAAATCAAGGCTCTATAAAAATACAATGTGTTTCTAATCCGAAGGTATCTTCCCGCAATACAAGGCATGGGAGATGGCACAATCCCATATTTTTGTCGTTGCTGTGTATTGCTACGCACATGCC
>CAJAXK010000047.1 GCA_903946925.1 uncultured Bacteroidales bacterium
TGCAATGCTTTGGATGCACCTGCTGCATCGCTCACAGTGCCCAGACTGTTTAAAAATCCGGTTTTGTTTTTCTTGAACGAATCAGTAAAGGCATCGTCCGAAATGTTGTCGGTTAATTGCCCCAACAAACTGCCGATATTGGCTTGGTTAGAAACCGGGGCAGTTTCGGTTTTCATGTTTTCCTTTGCTTTAGCAGCATCGGACTTAGTTGGCACTTTTAAGGTTTGTGCCTGAATAGCACAAACAAAAAGGACAACAAATAAGGACATCAAAGTTTTTTTCATGTTTATTGTTTTTACGTTTTTAGTGAACAAGGAAAATTAGATAAAGTTCGCGGCCAAATCAGAAAGAGCCTTTCCAGCAAAATAAGCAAATTTGATTATTGGCAACAAATAGTACCATCAATTGTGTTGGTCTCCTTAAAACCGCAATTTTGTGTATTCCAACCTACAAAGGAATGAGGATAAAGGTACTCCTTAACTAAATTATTACTTTTCCCCTATTACTATTTAAACTTTTCGTTATTAATAAATACCGTAACCCGCTTGTTTAACTCTATAAAAACTTAATTAACAGATTGTCAATAACTTAATTCCACAAAGGAATCATGAAACAGATTCTACTCTGTAAGAACAGGAAATTTCTGTCTATCCGGCGGATATTTCCTGTTTTCATGCTCCTCCTTGTAGGTTATGGAAGCCTTGCTCAATGCCCGCCAATAATTACCCCATTCCCGGCAACAACATCAATATGTGCGGGCGATTCTGTAACCATGGTCTGTACGCCTTCAACAGGTACTACTTGGCAATGGTATAAGGATGGCGATGTTTTAAGTGGTGAAACAAACAGCACTTTTTATGCTTTTGAAGGCGGCAGTTATACCGTAATGACCGGTAATTGTGCTACCCCTTCCAACCAAGTTCATGTAACAATAAAACCTTTCCCGTTTTTATCAATTGCTTATTCGGCCTTGGATATTTGTGTTGGCGAAGAAGTTACATTAACGGTTAGCACTGGCCCTAACATTACATGGTTATGGATTGCACCCGCTTCCCCATCCTTTTTATTGTTTGGTACAAGTCTCAACCCTGTAGTGAAGACATTAACTTCAACAACAATGTTTCAGATTATGGGAGCCGATTCCATAACAAATTGTGCCAGCACAACTGCGGTTACAATTGTAGTAAATCCACTTATCACTCCAGGGACTTTGCAATCAGATTCAGAAATTTGTGCAGGTGAAACACCTCCTTTGATGAGTTCGACACCGGCAACCGGTGGGAATGGTGAATTTACCTATCAATGGCAGTCGAGTACAACCAACTCAACCACAGGTTTTACCAATATTGAAGGCGCAACAGGATTATCCTATCAGCCTGAAGCCATATTCGATACAACCTGGTACCGGATTGCAATTATTTCGCCTCCTTGCCCGGATAATTATACAAACACCGTAATTGTTCAGGTAAACCCAAATCCTGTACTAAACAGCGCAGCAACAAAAGCAATTTGTTCAGGAAGTAATGTAGGGTACAATCCTGGCAGTACAGTTGCAGGTGCAACATTTACCTGGTCAGCTACTGTTACTTCCGGTATAGTTTCCGGTGTTAATGCTTCAGGAAATGGAATTATAGATGATGTTTTGTCAGTACCTGATGCTTCGTCGGAAGTTGGCGAAGTAACCTATATTATCACCCCTACCGGCCCAGCTCCAACATTTTGCCCAGGCACTCCTTTTGAATTGAAAGTTTCGGTTTATCCTATACCTCTAGTTACCAATCCGAACCTTTCACAGGAAATGTGTGCCGGTACTACTTCGCAAACAGTTGTTTTACAGTCGAATGAAACGCAGGCAACTTTTACCTGGGGAGCTATAGCTACCGATGGAATCAGTGGGTTCGAGGCTTCAGGTTCCGGGAATATCCCTCCAATGGAGATTTTAAGCCTGTTGACCGTTCCAGGAACTGTAACATATTCTATTACTGCTTTGGGGCCTTCACCTGCTCAATGCGTTGGATCTATATCTAGTTATATAATTACGGTAAACCCTTCGCCAAGCGTTACCAACAATCCTTTACAACAATCTATCTGCACTGGTGATACAAGTTCTGAGGTTATTATAACTTCAAACGTACCAGCCACTTTTACCTGGAATGCAACTGCCGAACCACCAAGCATTTCTGGTTTTCAGGAATCGGGCACCGATATTATCCCTGCTCAAATCATAACAAATCCTTCCAACATACAAGGTGTAATTACCTATTCGATTTTGCCAAGTGGGAGTTTGAATGGCTGTGCTGCAGTGCCAAGTGATTATCAAATATTTGTAAACCCTTTACCCATTGCGACAGCTACACCAACTGCTCCAACGATTTGCTCGGGCGACACAACCAGCATTGTACTAACATCCACAGTTGATAGCTCGTTTTTCATTTGGACTGCATCAGGCTCTACGGAACTTTCCGGATTTTCTGGTGGGACAGGCGATATCATTTCACAGGCGATAATCAATAACAGCAACAACCCTTTCGATGTTGTTTATACGATAACACCTTACTTTAATGGTTGTGCAGGATCTGCCATTTCAATAACGGTAAAAGTAAACCCATTACCAATTGTTTATGCAGGGGCCGATACAACAATTTTTTATGGAACCAGCACTGCTTTAACTGGTACCGCTACTGGTGGAACAGGAACTTTGAATTATTTGTGGAAACCAGAAACGAATATTGGGCAAGGTGGCAATTCGCTCACGCCCCTTACCACAAACCTGTATAGCGAATGCATATTTACTTTAACAGCGACAGATCTTTCAGGTTGCTCTGCCACTGATTCTACAACAGTTTTTATTGTTGGAGGACCTTTAACAGCTTTGCCTACTGTTTCACCTGAATATACTTGTGCGGGAGATACTGCCACCATTTTTGCAAATGCATCGGGAGGTTCGGGAAATTATACTTATTCATGGAGTTGTTTCCCTGAAGGCGATACGGTTTGGACATCGAACCTCGAAAATCCGGTTGTTTTTCCCAATGATACTACTACCTATATAGTAACTGTTGATGATGGTTTTAATGCTACAACCGATTCAGTAACTTTAATTGTGAACCCCTTGCCAACAGAATACTCAGTTTTCGGAGGTGGAAGTTATTGTAAATGGGGTACAGGTGTTGAAATTGGGTTGAATGGTTCAGATACCAGTTTTATTTATCAATTGCTTAGGGCAGGAATAGCTGATGGGCCAACTGTTCTAGGAACTGGCGACACAATCAGCTTTGGCAACCGCACCGCTGCATTTGTTTACAAAGTCAGTGCAACCAACAACATCACAGGCTGTGTTAACCTGATGAACGACAGTGCAATAATTACAATTATCCCACTTCCAACAGCATTTTTGGTAACTGGTGGAGGTTCATATCCTGCTGGCGGCCCTGGCAAGAAAATTGGTTTGGCGCATGGAGATTCGGGTGTAACGTATCAATTATACTGCGACAACCTTCCTGTTGGATCACCTATAGCCGGTACAGAAACAGAAATTGATTTTGGTTTACAAACCACAGAAGGGACCTATACCGTTGGGGCAACCGATCAAACAACCGGATGTGTTGCCGATATGAGCGGCAGTGTTGATATTGTTATTTTGGCAGCCCCTGCCTTATTTGATGTTACCGGTGGTGGAAATATCTGTTTTGGTGAGCCTGGATTATTTATTGGTCTTGCAGGTTCCGAAATAGGTGTTGATTATCAATTGCTTTTTAATGGTTTCCCCGAAGGTGGTTTGGTTGCAGGGACTGACCTTCCATTATCCTGGGGGCCATTTATCCTCGAAGGACTTTATGAAGTAAATGCGATAAATACTACTTATGGGGCAATGCAGATGATGGATGGAAGTGCCGTTATTGTCGTAAACCCATTACCAACACTGTTTACGGTAAGTCCCTCCGGATCGCAATGCCCTGGAACAATTGTCAGGTTGAATGGATCAGATTTAGGTTTTTCATATTACCTTTTGGTTAACGGAATTTGTGTTGATACAGCCCAAGGTACAGGTTTGGCCGGATTCCTCGAATTTGGCCCACAATATATAAATGGCACTTATACCGTTAGGGCAAAAAATTCCCTTACCGGGTGCGAAGACATGATGAACGGAAGTGTTTATATCTACAAAGCTTCTGATTTATTTAATATTACCCCAGCCGGAATACTTTGCCCGGGACAAACCATCGGGCTTTCTGGATCCCAAACCGGGGTAAAGTACCAGCTACGCCGCAATGGCACTTTCGATATGGGCGCCCCAATACCGGGAACAGGTTCACCAATCAACTTTTTATATACCGATCTCACTGGTTTCTACACAGTAGTTGCAATTGATTCAATTACAAATTGTGTAACCTACATGAACGACAGTACTACCATTTATCCCTTCCCGATAGCTTTTACCATTATGCCTGATGGCGTTGCATGTGAAAATGATGTTATTGGATTGAATGGTTCCGAACTTGGTGTTGATTACGTTCTTTTGCTCGATAATGCAATTCATATTGATACAATTTCGGGTACCGGGTTCCCAATTGATTTTGGGCCTCAAACATCCGAAGGTAATTATACTGTGGTTGCAATTAACCAATATTCTTATTGCGAGTATCCTCAGAATGGGCAAACCCATCTGAATGACGGACCTATCAAATATTCTGTACTTCCGGTTGGTGGGCACTGCGTTGGAACAACCATTGATTTGTCGGGTTCGCAAGTTGGGGTTTCGTACCAATTGCTGCTCGATGGCACTATAAATATGGGTTTGCCTGTTTCAGGAACCGGAAGCCTGATCACATTCGGGGCACAAACACAAAGTGGGGTTTATACCGTGAGAGCAGTAAACGACATTTCCGGTTGCTATATAATAATGAATGATAGTGCGACACTCGAAGCTTTTCCTATCACTTTCATGGTTTCGCCTATTGGACATAAATGTGCCGGTACTTCTATTACTTTGGGAGGGTCTGAAATTAATTTCAATTATATCCTTGTTTTAAACGGCTCGATCGGTATTGATACCATTGCCGGCACCGGAAATGCTATTTCTTTCGGGCCACAAATTACCTCTGGTTCATATTCTATAACAGCCTACAATACTTTAGCACCTTGCTTTGGGGTAATGGATGGGGTTACAATTATTGAAACGGCTCCCAACATTTATACGCTTAATCCACAAGGGATTGCTTGCCAGGGCACAACAATCACCCTCGACAATTCCCAAACAGGAATAAATTATCAGTTGCGTTGGAATGGAAATACCAATATCGGCAGTCCTCTTTTGGGCACAGGTTCACCTTTAGATTTTGGGACACAAAACCTTGCAGGTAATTATACAATAATTGCAACTGGCGGGGATAGTTGTGTTGCCACGATGAATGGGAACCTTGAAGTTTCTTCCTTTCCAACAATTTTTGCAGTTACGCCTTCTGGCAACAATTGTGAGAATACTGTAATTGGGCTTAACGGCTCCGAATTGGACATCAACTATGTGTTGGTGCTTGATGGTGGGATTTACATTGATACCATTGCCGGGACTGGTGATGCATTTAATTTTACCGCTCAGATTACTTCGGGCACTTATACCATAATTGCATATCATTCGGTTACGCACTGTCAGGTACCAATGGCCGGGACTGCGGTTATATTAGCTGCACCTTTAACTTTTACCATTACCTCGGCTGGGTATGTTTGCCAAGGGACAACTATTGGTTTGGATAATTCCGAAATTGGGGTTAGCTACCAACTTCGCTGGAACGCGACGACAAATGTAGGTTTGCCGGTTACTGGTACGGGATCACCAATAAGCTTTGGAAGCCAAACACTTACCGGTATTTATACCATTATTGCCGTTGCAAGTAATGGATGTGTATCCGAAATGAATGGTAGCATTGCCATAGAGCCATTGCCTGTTGTTTATACACTTTCGCCATTGGGTGCAAATTGCTCCGGTACCCCAATAGGGCTTAATGGTTCCGAAACAGGCATAAATTATGTTCTGGTTCTCGATGGTGGGATTTTTATCGATACCATTACCGGCAATGGAAATTCAATTAGTTTTGGTGCCCAAGTAACCGATGGGGCATACACTTCCTTTGCTTTCAATCCCATTACTAATTGCGAAATCGCAATGACTGGTTCGTCGGTGATTGAGGCAAATCCTTTGATGTACAGCCTAACACCAGCAGGTTTTACTTGTCAGGGCACAACTATTGGACTCGAAAACTCCGAAATTGGTGTGAGTTACCAATTGCGGTGGAATGGTTCAACAAACATAGGCTCTCCAGTATTGGGAACTGGGGCAGCAATCACTTTCGGAACCCAAACACTATTAGGGAACTATACTGTAATAGCCACATCATCAAATAATTGTGTAGCTTTTATGAACAACAGTATTGTTATTGACCCGCTTCCGGTAGCATTTACTGTAACACCTACAGGCACCAACTGTGCAAGTAGGCCGATAGGACTTAACGGTTCGGAGTTGAATGTAAACTATGTGCTGTGGCTCGATGGTTCCATAATTATTGATACCATTTCAGGAACTGGTTCTGCAATTTCTTTCGAAGTACAAAGCACTGCCGGGGTTTATACTGTTTCAGCTTATTACCCGAGCACAAATTGCCAGATGGCGATGAACGGTACATCAGTAATTAAAGGAACCCCGGTTGCTTACAACATGACACCAGCAGGGTACGCTTGCCCGGGCACAAACATCGGCCTCGAAAATTCTGAAACCGGTGTTGAATATCAACTCCGCTGGAACGGATCAACAAATGTAGGTTCACCTGTTGCCGGCACAGGTGCTGCTATTAGTTTTGGCATACAAACCCTTGCCGGAACATACACGGTTATAACCACTGCCAGCAACAATTGTGTTGCAACTATGAACGGGAACCTTGTAATTGCCCCGTTCCCTGTCGAGTTTACGGTTGTTCCTTCAGGTTCAAATTGTGCAAACACTCCTATTGGCCTCAATGGTTCCGAAATAGATATTAACTATGTTTTGGTGCTTGATGGCATAATTTACATCGATACCGTTCCCGGAACCGGCACTGCAATCAGCTTTGGCCCACAAATTACTGCCGGAAGTTACAGCGTTATTGCTTACCATTCGGTTACGCAATGCCAAATTGAAATGAACGGCTTTTCAGTAATTTACGTGGCTCCTGAAACATACAATATGACCCCCGCCGGAATAATCTGTTCAGGTGCCACACTTGGCCTCGATGATTCCGAAACAGGCGTTACTTATCAATTGCTCCGCGATGCTATTTATAGCATGGGAGTTCCTGTTCAAGGCACCGGTTCTGCAATCGATTTTGGCCCATACTCCATTCCGGGGGTGTATTCCGCCATGGCAACCAACGGCAACAATTGCAGCCTGCCCATGAACGGGAATGTAGTCCTAAACCCATTGCCAACGGCTTTTAATATTGTGCCTACAGGTCAGCATTGTCAAGGAATTACTGTTTCCATTGATGGGTCCGAAACAGGTGTTTCATATATTTTGGTGTTAAACGGCTCAATCCATATTGATACCATTTCTGGAAACGGTTCTGCAGTTTCATTTGGCGCACAATCAACCTCTGGCGATTATTCTGTTGAGGCTTTTACTTTGGATGCATCATGCCAAATAAGTATGAATGGGACAACAAGCATCCATTCGGCGCCGTTGATTTTTAATATTACCCCTGCAGGTGTTGTTTGCCCAGGCACTGTTTTAGGTGTCAACGGTTCAGAGGTTGGTGTAAATTACCAATTGCGCCGCGATGGATTATTCAATGTTGGCAGCCCGGTTTTAGGCACTGGTTTCCCAATCAGTTTTGGAATACAAACTTTATCAGGCACATATACTGTTGAGGCTGTGATAAATGCTTCCTGTTCAAGCATTATGGCTGGTGAAGTTTTGGTTCATGCAGCACCAACTGTTTTCACACAATTACCTCAAGGTAGTTTTTGCCCAGGTACAAGCATTCAGCTAAATGGTTCCGAAAACGGTGTTAGCTACATTTTATACCGCGATGGGATATTTCCAGTAGATACAATAGCTGGGACAGGCTCCACTTTAAGTTTCGGATCTCCAATAGTTAGTGGAACTTATACCATATCAGCCATATCTGCTGCTTCCTTATGCGAATCAACAATGAATGGAATTACAGTTATTTTTGTTAACCCGACAATTTTTAACATCACCCCTTCTGGAATAAACTGTTCGGGCAGCATAGTAGGACTTGATAATTCAGAACAAGGCATCAGCTATCAACTAATTGTTGATGGGATTACAAATGTAGGTTCTCCGGTTGCAGGCAGTGGTTCAGCCATAAGTTTCGGGATTATTAATGTTGCCGGAAATTACACGGTACTTGCAACCAACAACACAAATGGCTGTGCAAACACCATGAACGGGATTTCGGTATTGCAACCCATGCCATTGGTTTACAGCCTGACAATACAGGGTATGCAATGTGCTGGTTCGTCAATAGCTTTGAATGGCTCCCAAACCGGCATTGATTACATACTTATCCGCGATAATATATTTCATATTGATACTGTTTCTGGTACAGGGTTTGAATTGGATTTTGGCCCACAAACCGCCAATGGGTATTATATGATAGAAGCAGTAAATGGAGCCACTTTCTGTCAGTCATTTATGACAGGAACAGTTCAAATAATGCCACTTCCTAGCCTTTACAATATGACTCCAGCCGGACTAAACTGCGGTACGGCAAGCATCGGGCTTGATGGTTCGGAAACAGGCGTTTCATATACGCTTTATAAAAATAATATTCCAAGCGGAATCACCATTCCCGGTAACGGAAATGCAATAAGCTTTGGGCTACAAACCTTTGGCAATTATACTATTGAAGCCACAAACCTGATTAGTAACTGTTTCCTATTTATGTCGGATTCGGTTTTAATCAGTTATCCGTTATCGGTTGAGGCTGGTGCCAATATTGAAACTTGCCAAAACGCGAGCATCCTTATTGCTGATGCCACTGCTTCGCCCAATTGCACAATTAGCTGGACAAGCAACGGAACCGGCAACTGGGCCAACCCTGAAACAATCAACCCAACTTATATCCCGAGTGCTGGTGATATAGCAAATGGTGCGGTTACCCTGACAATGGAGGTTTCAAATTTAGGTTGCGGTTCGCTTTCCGACAGCAAAACAGTAAATTTTATAAATCAGCCCATGGTTAATGCTGGCCCGGATATTTCAATTTGCGAAGGGTTTACTGCAACCATAACAGCAGCAACAGGCAGTACTTTTTCGTCGGTAAATTGGGAAACTTCCGGAACAGGTACGTTTACCAATGCTAATATGCTTTCGCCAACCTATTTCCCAAGCCTGGCCGATATTGCAAATGGCAGTGTTACGCTTACTTTGAATGCAATCCCTTTTGAACCTTGCACCTATACCGTTTACGACCAAACTGTGTTAACCATACGGAAAAAGCCAGTAGTTTCTGCCGGGAATGATGCTTTGATTTGCTCGTCGCAACCGTATTTGAACAACGATGCTTCTGTCTCCAATAGTGCAACCCTGACATGGTCAACTTCAGGATCAGGCACTTTTAATAATGTAAACAACCTCATAAACTCATATTTTCCGAGCAATGCCGATTTAGTTTTGGGTAATGTTACCCTCACGCTTACATCTTCGGACAACGTTCCCTGTTCAGATATTTCGGATTCAAAGGAAATCTCATTTTATACCGCACCGGTTGCAGATGCAGGGCCATCTACTACCATTTGCAGTACCTGTTCATTTATATCAGTTGGGGCTTTGGCAACAAATTCTACCTCATTGCATTGGTCAACTTCCGGAAGCGGAATTTTCGACAACAATTCGGTTGCAGTTACAACCTATACGCCAAGTGCGGCAGATTATGGTCAGGGATCTATATTCTTGATGCTTACGGCAAACAGCAATCCGCCTTGCAATGCTGTTGTTGACACAATGACTTTAACGTTTTCGGATTATCCGGGAGTTGATTTTATTTTTGGGCCAGCCTGCGAAAATCAGCCTATTAGTTTTACTATTGATTTTTCCAATACCAATGTTGGGGCAATAAATTCGTGCATTTGGAATTTTGGCGATGGCAATACTTCCACATTGATGAACCCAACCCATTCGTTTTCGTCATTGGGCCAATTTCATGTTACGCTTACAGCTATTGATACAATGGGGAATGCAAGTTCGGTTACGCATATTGTTACCGTATCGCAACTTCCGGTTTCACATTTTAGTTTTAGTTTGCCCAATTGTTCCAATCAGCAGGTGCTTTTCACAAACCTTTCGCATACATTGTACGGGTATATTTCGGAGTGGATCTGGAATTATGGCGATGGTTCGGGAAATGATACGGTTCAATTCCCTGATGATCCCAATGTTTCACATCAATTTCCTGGTCCGGGAGTTTTTGATGTAAGCCTTTTTATTACCAATTCGTTTGGTTGCAAGGCAATGGTTACAATTCCAGTAGATGTTATTGAAGCCCCTATTGCAAACTATTCTTTTGACAATGAATGTGCGGGCCTCGAAACCTCGTTTAAAGACGCATCATTTGCAAATGGGCCTGGAAATACGGTTGAGTACAGTTGGAACTTTGGCGATCCTGCATCGGGACCCAACAACAATTCCAATTTAAAAGATGCAATACACGTATTCAGTTCGCCGGGAACGTATAATGTAAGGCACATCGTCCGGAATTTCAATAATTGTAGCGATACGATCGTAAAAGCCGTACTCATTTCTGAACCTGTTTATGTAGATTTTGTTCACACTTTTACTTGTGTAGATGGAAATACCAATTTTTCGCCTGATACTTCCATAATTGATGCAGCAAATGTAACTGACTGGTTGTGGGATTTTGGCGACGGTGTAACTGATTTTCAACAGAATACGGTACATGTGTACACTGCTCCGGGAACCTATCAGGTTACGCTCACCATTACGAGTTTAAACGGTTGTATTGCTTCAAAAACACATGCCGTGGTAGTAAATCCATTGCCTGTTGCCTTGTTCACCATCCCTCAGATGGTTTGCCAAAGTGCTGTAGCCCAATTCGATGATGTTTCAAATATATATTCAGGATTTATAACAAAATGGGAATGGGATTTTGGTGATGGATATAACCAAATCCGTAATTTCCCCGAAAACGGGGATGTTCATCATAATTATTCCTCTTTTGGGAGTTACATAGCAACTTTAACTATAACATCGAGCGACAGTTGCCAGTCAACTTATTCGCAAACCATTGTGGTTGAACCTGCCCCGGTAACCAATTTTGAGTTTTTAAGTTCCTGCCAAAAATCGCCCGTACAGTTTAATGACCTTACCCAAACCGGAGGAACCGGAAACCCAAGCAGCTGGAATTGGAATTTTGGCGATTCCGGCTCCGGAGCAAACAATACTTCGATTCTACAAAACCCAATCCATATTTATAATACTATTGGCGTATATCAGGTTTCGCTTACGGTTACAACCTCTAATGGTTGCAGTTCAACTGTTACCAAAAGCATAACAATCGGCGATGCACCTTATGTTGATTTTGGTTACGACAAGCGATGCCAAAATGCTGATATTCAATTTAGCCCGGCATCGGGTGTAAATACAAGCAATGTTGCTTTGTGGAACTGGTCGTTTGGCGACGGCACAACATCTTCATTACCAAACCCTCAACACTCATACAGCAGTGCTGGAAATTATAATGTTAGCTTAACCATTACCAATATTAATGGTTGCACAAACACGGTTTCGCATGGCATTTCGATCTTGGCAGCACCAATTCCCAACTTCAGTACAAGTTCCCCGGCTTGTTCCCAACAATTGGTGAATTTCACCAACCAATCCGTTGCCCCGGCTGGGTACATTATGCGCTGGGAATATGATTTTGGTGATGGAAACAGTACTGTAATCAATTTCCCCGGAAACCCAAATATCCAGCATACCTATAATTCGTATGGATTGTTTACGGCAAGCCTTACCGTTGTTACCAACGACAGTTGCTCAGCCACCATTTCGCGTTCGGTAGAAATTCTGCAAAGTGCTTTGGCTAACTTCGATTATGATGCAACCTGTTCAGGCATTGCAGTTCAATTTACTGATTTGTCGCAAGGGAATCTCCTATCATGGGCTTGGAATTTCGGCGATTCGGGATCGGGTGTAAATAATACTTCAACGCAACAAAACCCATCCCATACTTTCCAAATTGCCGGCAGTTATCAGGTTAATTTGTCGGTTCAAAATTCCAATGGATGCAACGATACCGTGAACCTTACCATGAATATTTCGCCAAAACCCAATGTGGATTTCAGTTTTAATACAAGCTGTGCCGGCGATACAGTGAATTTTTTGAGTTCTACATTTGTTAACGTTTCAAACACATCTTCATTTTTATGGCAATTTGGAGACAACACCACATCCACAATCGCCGATCCGATACATATTTATGCAAATCCAGGAACATACAATAGTACGCTTACCATAATTGACCAGAATGGCTGTACCAACTCCAAATCCCATCAGGTTCAGGTTACCACTGCCCCTTTTGCCAGCTTCAACTCACTTGCTCAATCCTGCTCGGGTACAGCCATTCTTTTTAACGACAATTCAACCACCCAAAACGGTGTTATTTCATCTTGGCACTGGGATTTTGGCGATGGAAGCAATACAACGGTAAATGCACCCAACAACCCTGATGTAAGCCATGTTTTTGCTGCTTCCGGGATTTTTACAGTGAAATTAAGTATTTATACTTCAACTGGATGCGAGGCGTATTATATCTCAAACATTACCATTTACGATGCTTCGTCGGCAGCTTTCAGTTTTTCAGGACTTTGCGAGGGTTCCCTTACATCTTTTACCGACCTTACCCAGGCTTCATCCGGAAATCCTACTATTGCTTGGAATTGGAATTTTGGCGACCTTAATTCGGGCGTAAACAATACTTCGACATTACAAAACCCGCAACATTTATTTAGTGCGGCAGGCACTTACAATGTAATCCTTACAGTCGAAAATTCTGTTGGTTGCTTTGGAACCACCAATCAAACCTTTGCGATTGATCCCAAGCCATCTTTAGATTTTCAGGTAATTGAAGCTTGTGTAGGAACACCGGTTTTATACAGTGCCGATTCAATTGTAACCAACATTGCCGAAGTTGCATCGTACCTTTGGGATTTTGGCGATGGTACTGCTGTTTCAACCCAGGCTGCACCTGAACATCTGTATTCTTCTCCAGGAGAATATGTGGTTTCATTAAGCATTACTAATTTGCTGGGCTGCTCAAACAGTGTTTTGCATACTCAAACCATGCATGCGTTGCCGGTAGCACAATTCTTAAGTTCAGGGAATTGTGTTGCCAATTCAATGCAATTTAAGGATATAAGTTATAATCCTGACGGTGAAGCCATAGTTGCCTGGGCTTGGGATTTTGGGGTTGGCACATCAATATCCGATACTTCCACAGCTCAAAACCCAAGTTTTAAATACACATTGCCAGGTACTTATAATGTTACACTTGGTATTACAAGCGAATCGGGTTGCACCGCCGTAAAAGTGATGCAAGTTGTGGTGATTCCAGCGCCCAAAGCCCAGTTTAGTTATGTAGCAGAGCCTTGTCATGATGGTTCCGTCCTGTTTACTGATGAGTCAATTGGCACACAATCGGAAATTACTTCATGGTACTGGGAATTTACACCCGGAAACTTTTCTACCCTGGCAAATCCTGTGCATGTTTTTGGAAGTTCCGATACCTGTTATAACGTGAAATTGGTTGTTGCTAATACCAACGGATGCACCGATACCTTGGTTAAAGAAGTATGCATCCCTTCAGGGCTTGAGGTTAGCCTAAATTATACCCAAACTTGTTTTGGCCGCACAACCTGGTTCACACCTTCACTTATTCAGCCTATTGGTGGTGAAATTGCTTTTTACAAATGGGATTTTGGCGATCCAGCTTCCGGTATCAACAATGCATCTACACAAGCATATCCGCAGCATAAATTCACAAAACCTGGCACTTTTGTGGTGTCGCTTCTGGCAACCGACATAAACAACTGCAATACTACTATTTACAAAACCATCACGGTTTCGCCTTTGCCAAGGGCCGATTTTTCCTTTAAAGGTGGTATTTGCGATAGCCTGGTAAGTTTTAAAGATATTACAACAGGTGCAAAAATAGTGCGTTGGATCTGGGATTTTGGCGATGGCGAAACAGGTACGATTGATGCCCCCGAAAGCCCAAATATTGATCATATTTACTTATATCCAGGCATTTATGAAACTACCTTAATTACTGAAACCGATGCCGGTTGTGGCGATACGGTTACCAAAACAATACGGAGGACGCCTTGTATAACTTCAGCATTTGACGTAAAGGATACCCTCGTTTGCCAAAAACGGAAGATGCACTTTAAAGAATCGAGCATTTGCCAGGCTCCAATTGCAAGCTGGCAATGGTTCTTTGGCGACAACACCACAGCTACCTATACCTCAAAACAGCAGTTTGTTGAACATACTTATACCGTTGCCGGCAATTATAAGGTTACCATGGTGGTAGCAACACAAATGGTTGGTGGAATGGTTACGGATACTTCAAGCAGCAACATTGTTGTAAATCCTGCGGCAAAAGCCGATTACACCTGGAAGGACGCATGTATTGGCAATACTTCCGAATTTGAAAACCTTACCCAGCCGAACAATACCACTGTTAAAAACTATAAGTGGAATTTTGGCGCCCAAAACCCTTTATCCGATACTTCTACTTTTAGGAGTCCCAAATTTACCTTTGGCACCCAAGGGCAGTACAATGTAAAACTTGTGGTTACCAATACGCTTGGTTGTACCGATACAATTGTTAAAAAGGTTACAATTTTCGACCTTCCCAAAGCCGATTTTTATTGGAACAGCAGTTGCGAAAACAAGCCTGTTTTATTTGTCGATAACTCAGATACCACATCATCATCAATTGTAAAGTGGAATTGGATTTTTAGCAATAAAGGTGAGGTATTAGGTGCATCTACCACAGCTAAAAGCAGTTATGTTTTTGGTCATGCCGGAATTTACGATGCCGATTTGGCAATTACCGACCGCAACGGTTGTTCTTCTTCCGTTACAAAACAAATAGCAATAAACTCAAGCCCAGTTGCTTCATTCGACATTTCGGATAATTACGACAATAAGCAAGGCCAGATAATGCTTAACAACCTTACCACCAATGGAACAAATTTCGCTTGGGATTTTGGGAACGGCACCACCTCATCGGCCAACAGCCCTATCGCTAATTTCGAAACAGAAGGCCATTATAAAATTGAACTGATTACCTGGAACGGTCAAAATTGTGCCGATACCTCTATCATGTTCTACGACCTGATGTTTAAAGGATTATATGTTCCCAATGCTTTCAGTCCTGGACATTTTGATCAAGAAGTTGCCGTTTTCAAGCCAAAAGGGATTAATCTGCTGAAGTACAACATCGAAATTTACGACCGTTCCGGCAATTTGCTTTGGAATTCGAGTAAGCTCGATGGTAGCGGTTCGCCTGCACAAGCATGGGATGGAACTTTTAATGGTGAGGTTTTAAAACAAGGTGTATATTTGTGGAGAATTTCGGCTCAATTCCGTGATGGGAAATACTGGGAAGGCGATTCTGTAGGAAATGTGGAAGGTATTCCACAAACAAAATCGGGTACAATAACTTTAATTAGATAAAAAGTTTGTAAACCAAAATAATTTGTATTTTTAAGCACTTATTTGCGAAACATTAAAAACATGATATCCCATTTGGCAATTGGTATCAAGTAAAGCATAACACAATGAAAAACAACTACATATACACGCGCCGGTTTTTACAGGCATTTTTGATACTGATTTTGTCAGCAGGTTTTTTTCAACTGAAAGCCCAAGATCCAATCTTTTCGCAGTTTTATAACAACCCGATTTACTATAATCCGGGCTATATTGGCTTGAATTCGGGTATCCGGACCCGGTTTAATTACCGCAATCAATGGACTGGGATCCCTGATCCCTTTAAAACGTATAGTTTTTCTATGGATATGGCCGAACGTGCTATTCCAGGTTCAGGCGGAATCGGAATATTGGCTACTTCCGATAAAGCAGGAACAGCATCGATAAAAGCTACTAATATCGGTATTGGGACTTCGGCACGTATTCCGCTGTACGACAATATGGTAGCCCAAGTAGGTTTTATGGTTTCATATGCTCAAAAAGCACTAAACTGGGATGAACTTGTTTTTACCGACGAGTTGAATGCGCGTTATGGAAGGATTTATGAAACTCAATTTGACCGTCCGGAATCAAACCGCGTTTCCTATCCCGATTTTTCGGTAGGTGGGGTGTATCGCTTTGCCGAAACAGGATTAAACAACTCAAATATTCAGGGCACACTTGGTTTAGCATTTCATCATGTTTTTGAACCTAACGAATCGTTTTTAGGCCAAAGTTCCCCTTTGCCCCGTAAACTTGTAATTAATGGCGACCTTGTTATCGAAATGGAGCAGGGTGGGCGTCCATCTTCTTATCGCTCCTACCGTTCGGGCGGCAGCAGCTTTAAATTTAACCCTGGTTTTCAATACGAAAAACAATCAGAATTCTCCACATACTCTATTGGTTTAAATATTTTGAAATCGTCAATTTATCTAGGGGCATGGTTCCGCAACCAGACTTTTAACTTTTTTGAAGCCCAGGATGCAATATTTACGGTTGGTGTAAATGCACCATGGAGCAAGGATTCACGCATGAAAATCATGTATTCGTACGATTATATAATCCAAACCAACCTAAACACAGCCGCACGTTCGTCGCACGAAATTTCGCTCGTGTTCGAGTTCGATACTTTTAGCCTGTTTGGCGGTTCCGGTGGTGGCGGAGGTTATAGCTCGGGTTACCGTGGTGGACGGGTAAGGGAAATGGATTGTTGCCCGTTCTAGTTAGGAGGTTAGGGAAGATAGGAAATAGAAAAATAGAAAATAGGTGATTGGGGTTTGGGGCTAAGTTTTGATAAAAGTAAGCTTTCAATACGTTCATTTTCAAGCAAAATAAAACAAAAAACCTGCTTTACGGCAGGTTTTTTTGTTTTGGCGATAAGTAGAGGGTTGTTTTTATTGGGTAAGGTGCAAAACCAGTATTAAAATTCGTAGCCAAACCTTTTTAATTGGTTTGCGTCCTCACGCCAATCGCTGCTTACCTTCAGGCTAAGTTCCAGATATACTTTCTTGTCAATAAAAGCCTCTATTTCTTTGCGGGCAAGGGTGCCCAGTTTCTTGATTGCTTCTCCTTTATGCCCTAAAATTATTGCTTTCTGTGTATCGCGTTCAACAAAAATAGTGGCACTAATTACAACAATATCAGGCTTTTCTTTGTACGAATCTACGGCAACTTCGGCCGAATAGGGGATTTCCTGTTGGTAAAGCAGGAAAATCTTTTCGCGAATCATTTCCGAAATAAAAAACCTCAATGGCCTGTCGCTAAGCTCATCGTCCTTTGGGAAATACGGTTCGTTTTCTGGCAAAAGCTTTAAGACTTCCTTGGTTATTTTATCGGTATTGAAGTTGAGTTTTGCAGAAATTGGGATAATGGTAGCTTCGGTAAATTTTTCCTGCCAGAATTTTATCTTGGCCTCCATTTCGGCTGGGCTAATGGTATCCACTTTATTTATTAGGAACAATAGCGGTTTGCCTGAAGCCTTGATTTTTGCAATAATATCTTCATCAAAACTATTTTCGCCAACTTCGGTCATATAAATAAAAACATCGGCATCCTGTAAGGCGGTAAGCACAAATTTCATCATCGATTCGTGCAGTTTATAGTGCGGCTTAACAATGCCCGGAGTATCCGAATAAACAATCTGGTAATCGTCGCCATTCACAATGCCAAGTATGCGGTGGCGGGTAGTTTGCGCTTTTGGTGTGATAATGGAGAGCTTTTCGCCCATCAACATATTCATTAATGTGGACTTCCCGACATTGGGATGCCCTATAATATTCACGAAACCAGATTTATGGGCCATAAAAATATATTTTCTAAAAAATTAGGATTACAAAGAAACAAAATATACTTTTGCACTCCCAATCAGAAACGTTCATTGTTCATAAAATATATTGCGGGGTGGAGCAGAGGTAGCTCGTTGGGCTCATAACCCAAAGGCCGTAGGTTCGAATCCTGCCCCCGCTACTACACGATAATCCTCATCATTTTTGGTGGGGATTTTGTTTTTATACTCATCACAATATACAGATATTTATGAAATTAGACGAAAAAGCTTATTGATTTAGGGGGTTAGATAAAAAATGATCAGAATCTTGTCTATTTGAGAAATATTTCAAGAGCTCAAAGTATAAATCACTTTTTAGGTACAAGGGGACCAAAAGGGTACAATCGGCCTTGCCCAATTCGTATTTCGAACCTGTTAACATTTATAAAATACTCTGTGCCTACCTCATCAAAGTATGTTTCTGAATAATAATGAAGAATATCTTTTGAATAGGTTGTTGCCTTAAATTTGCTCCATTCGAGGCCAAAATGGGAAGAAAAATTTTCAAGAATATCCCTTGCGGATTCTTCACTGCTCAAAAGAGTATCAAGATTTTTTAGAATTTCCACTAAGTCGGTTACGAAACTGTTTCTTATATCCCTGTCTTCCAAGGCCTCTTTAATTTCTTTTTGGAGCGTTTCGGGAATATCGTCAATAGATTCACCACTCCCGTTTTCGAGTACAATCGGAAGTTCTGTGTTTATAGGAATCCTTATTCTAACTTTTTGATGCTTTCCATCTACTAAATAGTTAGTTGATTTATCTATAAGCACATCAACGCCGGGTGCATCCCAATCCATTACTTCACCAGCACCTCTTTTGTGGTCGTCAATAGTTAAAGTTTGATCTTTTATTAATCGTTTTAATTTCATTAGTAGTTCATTTAACTATCTATAATTCAATACTAAGGGTCTTGTACAACAAACTCTTTTTAATCTTCTCAAATCTACAAATTTTTACTCGTAATTGGTTTCTAAGTTTTTGTTTTGGGTGAATAGGAATAGGGTTTTGCTGTGGTGGCTTGTAGTTCTTTCACTGAATTTGTGCAACTATTCATCCTATATCCGAAAAACGTACCATTTTTATTGATTTAGGCTGTTAGGCTGTAGGCTTTTAGGCTGTAGGCTGTTAGGGATTTGCTATTTGATTAATGCTTGTTTTTAATCAACGAAATCGCATAAAATGATGAACCCTAACACCTAACACCCAACCCCAAAACCCCAACCCCTAAAAGATAATGCCCCTGAATAGCTACAAAAATCAAGAGTTTTTACGCCAGCTTCGTCTCCTCCTTCTTCAATTTTGTGAATGCAATGATCAAAAAACTAACAACAAAGAATAGCGACAACAATAAAGTGCTGTTTCGCATACTGCCAGTAACATGTTCAATAATGCCAAAACCAAGCATCCCGATAACAATGGCTAATTTTTCAGTACTGTCGTAAAAGCTAAAATAGGAAGCTGTATTATTGCTTTTATCGGTAGGTATTAATTTCGACCAAGTTGAGCGTGCCTGCGATTGTATTCCGCCCATTACCAGTCCAAGAAGTGCCGACAAAACATAGAATTGGATTTCATCATATACAAAATAAGCTGATAAACAAACAGTTATCCAAATACCAAGCATCCAAAGCAGGGAAGCCCTATTCCCAAAACGGGATGAAACCCTTCCGAATATAAAAGCACCCAAAATAGCAACAGCTTGAATTATCAGGATTGTCATAATTAGTTTAGTATCAGTAATACCCAACTCAACTTTGCCGAAAAGCGAAGCCACAATAATAATGGTTTGCACGCCCATACTGAAAAAGAAAAAGGAAAGCAGGAACCTGTACATTGCCTTGTGTTTTTTAATATAGCCAAATACAATAACCATTTCGTGAAATCCCTTTGCGAGTACCGAAGCATCCAATTTAACTTTTTTCCGTTCTTCGCGCAAATAGTAAAATGCAATCTGCGAAACGGCTAACCACCATATACCTACTTCAATAAAGGAAAACCGTATGGCATCCAAAGCATCCGAAAAGCCGAACACCTGGTAGTTTTGCAACGAAAAAATATTGAAAATCAGTAATAACATACTGCCGGCATAGCCAAACGAAAACCCTTTGGCGCTAATGCGGTCGTGCTGATCGGGTGTTGCAATAATGGGCAAAAACGAGTTGTAATAAACAAGCGAACCGGCAAAACCTAAAACCGCGAGCATGGGCAGTATAAGGCCCAAAGCGATATTTTCGCCGGTAAAAGCGTAAAGCCCGATGCATGAAAAGGAACCTAACATGGTAAAAAACCGCATAAATGGTTTTCGGTATCCGCCCATATCGGCTATGCCCGATAAGGATAAAGTGGTTAATATCACCAAAAAGTATCCCAAAGCAATGGCATATTCGTACAAAACGGTATTCTTGATGTTCATGCCCATAAACTGTACCATGTCGGAACCAAAAGCTTTTAGTGTAACCTGTTGGTAGAAAATTGGGAACAAAACAGTGTTCACGCTCAAGATATAGGCGGAATTGGCGATATCATACGAACACCAGGCATTGATAACCTTCGGGGAATTTATGGGTAAAACCGGTTTTTTCATACAAATATGTCTATTGAACAGATAAAACTACAATTTTTATTTGAATCAGATAAAACAACCTATATTATTTATCTAAATATTACTACATTTGGATTGTTAAGAACAAATTAAAATGAAAAAACCTAACTCGTTTATCGGCATATTATCGAAGCTTTTAGCTTTTAAAATCAGGCTGTTGCTTCGTTTCAGGTACCGTATTTCATTACAAGGATCCGAAATAGTGCAAAATAATTCGCCTGTGCTTTTTTTGCCCAACCATCAGGCATTAATCGATCCTGTTATTTTGCTTAGCCAAATCTACAGGTTCTCAACAGCCACCCCAGTGGTTTCGGAGAAATACTTTGACATGCCTATTATAAAATGGTATTTCAAACAAATAGGCGCGGTGAGGGTCAGCGATCTCGAAACCGGAAGCCGCGATACCAAGGTTTTAGAATCCATTGTAAGCTCGGTGAATGAAGGGTTCAGGCATAAAACCAATATTGTGATTTACCCTGGCGGACAACTTTCGGGGCAAGGGGTTGAGAAAATTTTCAATAAAAAATCGGCATTTCATATTGTTGAAAAAATACCTCAAAACGTTCAGATAGTAGGTGTGCGGATTACCGGTTTATGGGGAAGCATGTTTTCGAAGGCCAAGACAGGGAAATCGCCCCATTTTTTCGTTCAAATGTTGAAAGGCGTTTTTTATGTATTGGCGAATTTGCTGTTTTTTGTACCTAAGCGGTCTGTGGGCATTGAATTTGAAGACCTTACCGCAATGGCTAAGGTAAATGCGGGACAGGGGCAAAAAACCTTTAATTCCTTCCTCGAAGATTTTTATAACCAGCATGGCGGGGAACCTGTCCTTTTTTTGAAGCACTTTTTCTATTTGCCTCAAATGAAGAAGGATGTTGCCGAAAGGATTTCGGATTCGGCAAGGGAAGACCATGGGACCGAATTGCCTACCGATGCCGAATCAATTCCCGATGACACTTTAATGAAAGTTAAAGCGGTAGTTTCTTCTGTTTTACACATTGCCCCCGACCAAATATCATTAAGTTCAAGCCTGGTAATGGATTTAGGCGCCGACTCCATTAATATTGTTGAAATAATTTCCGAACTCGAAAACCAGTTTAAAGGATTTACTTCCCCCGAAATAAATGGGATAAAGACAATCGGCGATTTATGCCTGGTGGTTTTGGGGCAATTTAGCACCAGCTCCGATTTAAAACCCTGCTATCTGAAACCCGATTTATCCAGGAAGGGTTTTATCTACGTTGATCCCGACAGGAGCATCCTTTGGCAATTTTTAGATACTTTCACCACAAATCAAAAGGAATACTTTGCCTACGATGCCATGCTCGGTTCCACCAACCGGAAAACATTCCTTTTAAAAGCCGCCGTTATCGCAGAACTGATTAAAACGAAAGTAAAAGGCAAGCATGTCGGTATTATGTTGCCAGCATTGCAAAGCACCACTTTGTTGGTTGTTGCAACCTATATAGCCGGTAAAATCCCGGTTATGTTAAACTGGACCGTGGGGAAAAAAGTGCTTGAACATTGTGCCGAAACTGCCAATGTGGAAGTAATACTTTCGGCCGATGGCTTTATTAAGAAAATAGAAGAACAATTGCCCGAAAGCATAAAATCAAAACTGATTTTGTTGGAAAAGGAAGTTCCAAAAATCGGTATTGCCTCTAAAATCAAAGGGTTGATAGTTTCCAAATTCCCAAAACTATTGCTGAACTACAAGCATATTGACGATACGGCAGTTATCCTTTTTACATCGGGCAGCGAAGCAATGCCAAAAGCTGTACCCTTGACCCATCAAAATATTACGAACGATTTGCACGGCACTTTTGAGTTGATGAAAATCGAAAACAAAACAATCTTTCTTGGGTTCCTTCCTCCTTTCCATAGTTTTGGCTTTGCTGCGTTAACGGCATTCCCGCTTATTTCGGGCATTAGAGTTGCCTATACCCCTAATCCTACTGATGCCAGGGAAGTGCTGAAAATTTTAAAGCATACCAAAGCGAATTTAATGGTTGGAACTCCCGGCTTTTTAAAGTTGATGATGGCCGTGGGGTCGGCATATTATTTTAAATCCATCCGTTACGTTATTTCAGGTGCCGAGGCTATGCCATTGGCGTTGAAAGAACTTTTCGACAGCCTAACAACTAATGCCAAACTTTTAGAAGGCTATGGCATAACCGAATGTGCCCCAATACTTTCGGCTAACCCAGTACACAAACAAAAAATGAATAGTGTTGGCAACTTTATTCCAGGTGTTGAACACTTGATTATTGACCTTGCTACCGGCAAACCAGTAGAGCCAGGCAAGCCAGGAATGCTTTATGTTAGAGGAAAAAATGTTTTTCATGGCTATTTAGGCAACGGGAACATTAGTCCATTCGAGGAAATAAATGGCAAAACCTATTATAAAACAGGCGATCTGGCTTATTTGGATGAAGATGGGTTCCTGTTCATCACAGGGAGGCTTAAAAGGTTTGTTAAAATTTCAGGAGAAATGATTAGCCTCCCTTTCATCGAGAAAATATTGCTTGAAAAATATAACGATCCCGAAAAACAAGTGTTGGCTGTGGAAGGATCCGACAAAACTACACCCGTGCAAATTGTGCTATTTACCACACTGCATATCGAACTCGAAGAGGTAAACAATTATCTGATAAATAATGGAGTTGCCCCAATAGCAAAAATAAAGCGCATAATTGAGTTGGAGCAAATACCAGTTTTAGGGACGGGAAAAACCGATTATAAGGTATTGCGTAAAATGCTCGAAGAGTAAAAGTGCTAAGCAATTTCCCGGATTTCATCGGATGGATTAAAAACCTGTTTTAGGAATTGAATTAAATTTCAGTATGTGTTAAGTGGAATTCAGGGTTTAGGGGTTGGGATTTGGGTTTTGGGTGTGGAAGACAGATGGCTTTTTAGCACTATATCTGTTAGTACTGAGCCTACAGCCTAACAGCCTAACCTAACAGCCTACAGCCTAACAGCCTACAGCCTAACAGCCTACAGCCTAACAGCCTACAGCCTAACAGCCTACAGCCTAACAGCCTACAGCCTAACAGCCTACAGCCTAA
>CAJAXK010000048.1 GCA_903946925.1 uncultured Bacteroidales bacterium
GTGCTTCCTTCGCAAATGGTAGCGGTTGGCCCTGCAAATGCTTGGGTTGCTTCGTTGATGGTTAGTTCCATTTGGTCGAAAACATCGGCACATGGGCTGTTGGCATAGCCTGTAAGCGTGAGGATTACTGTCCCGGTTTCAGTAGCACCGGGTTGATAAGTAGGTGTTGTGGTGGTTTGGCCTGTAATTGTCCCTCCTTGTGTTGAATTGGATGTCCACAAAAGGTTGTTTTCGTAATGCGAAACCGCTGTGTTTGGCGTAAACGTGGAAGTTTGGCAAATCACCGCATTTTCGCCAGCTTCAACCATTACCTGTCGGGTAATATTCAATGTCATGGATGAACGGGTATCCGTGCAGGAAGTAAATGGGTTTGCTTTTAGGGTAAGTATTACACTTCCAGCCGCAATATCGGCAACTGATGGTGTGTAAACCGGATGCAAAATGGTTGAATCGCTGAATGTCCCGTCTCCAGAACTTTTCCAACGTACATTCAAATATCCCGAAGCTGTGGAACCAGCCAACGTATAAGTGCTTCCTTCGCAAATGGTAGCTTCTGGCCCGGCAAAAGCCTGGGTTGCTTCGTTGATGGTCAATTCCATTTGGTCGAAAACATCGGAACAGGGGCTATTTGCATAACCTGTAAGCGTGAGGATTACAGTCCCAGTTTCAGTAGCACCGGGTTGATAAGTAGGTGTTGTGGTGGTTTGGCCTGTAATTGTCCCTCCTTGTGTTGAATTGGATGTCCACAAAAGGTTGTCCTCATAATGTGAGTTGGCTGTATTTGGCGTAAATGTGGAGGTTTGGCAAATCACCGCGTTTTCGCCAGCTTCAACCGTTACCTGTCTGGTAATATTCAAAGACATGGATGACCTTGTATCCGTGCAGGAAGTAAATGGGTTTGCTTTTAGGGTAAGTATTACACTTCCAGCCGCAATATCGGCAACTGATGGTGTGTAAACCGGATGCAAAATGGTTGAATCGCTGAATGTTCCGTCCCCAGAACTTTTCCAACGTACATTCAAATATCCCGAAGCTGTGGAACCTGCCAACGTATAAGTGCTTCCTTCGCAAATGGTAGCTTCTGGCCCGGCAAATGCTTGGGTTGCTTCGTTGATGGTTAGTTCCATTAGGTCGAAAACATCGACACAAGGGCTGTTTGCATAACCTGTAAGCGTGAGGATTACAGTCCCAGTTTCAGTAGCACCAGGTTGATAAGTAGGTGTTGTGGTGGTTTGGCCTGTAATTGTCCCTCCTTGTGATGAATTTGAAGTCCACAAAAGATTGTCCTCATAATGTGAGTTGGCTGTATTTGGCGTAAATGTGGAGGTTTGGCAAATCACCGCGTTTTCGCCAGCTTCAACAGTTACCTGCCTTGTGATATTCAAGGTCATAGAGTTGGAGGCATCTGCGCAGGCTGTCAATCCAACAGCCTTGAGTGTGAGCGTTACGCTTCCATTTAAAATATCGTCAACACTTGGTGTATAAGTTGGGTTGAGGATATTATCAAAATCAAAAGTTCCAGAAACGCCCGGACCCGTTCTGGTCCATAGCAAGGATGAATAATGGCTAGCTGTAGCAGCCGCAAGCGGGAAAACGCTTCCTTCGCAAATGGTAGCGGCAGGGCCAGCAAAAGCAGTAGCTGGTTCATTGACAGTAAGAACAACCTGGCTGCTTGCATTGCTACAAGGTGCATTTGCTATGGCAGTTAGGGTCAATGTTACATCTCCGGATTCACCAATACCCGGAGTATAAGTTGGTGTTAAGGATGTGTAGGAATTGAGAGACCCGGAACCATTTTCGGCCCATAATATACCGTTGTTATTTGATACTAATCCACTTAAAGTGTAAGTTGAATTTTGACAGACCGATGCTGCTGAACCGGCGTTGGAAGTGGGATATGGAACAATTTGTATTTGCATTGCATCAGTAATGGTTGGGCAATTTGCCAATCCTGTAGCAGCTAATGAAATTGTGGCATTACCTGTTTCACCTACAAGTGGGGTATAAGTAGGTGAAAGTGAACCCGTATTTGAGAGGCTTCCTAATCCTGAGGTTACTGACCATGAGTAGGTATTGTTTTGTGTTACAGTCGCGTTTGGTATGGTCAATGCTTGTCCCTGACAACTCGAAACATCATCACCAGCATACGGTATGGGCATAGGTTGTACGAAAATATTAAAAGTGCTTGTAACCGAAGGGCAGGATATTGTTGAAGAAAGTAGGGAGACGACTTTATCGCCTGATGAGTTCCAGAGTATATTTGCTGAAGAACCAGTAGCACTTCCCTGCACGGTACCTCCTGTCGCACTCCATAACCATGTTGCAAGATTAGTTGGCGATGTAAAAGTACTGGTTGTGTTTATACATGGAATTGCTGGGGTTGGACCTCCAATTTCAGGAATTTCGTATAAATTTAAGGTTAGTGGTAAAATACTGGTAGCACTGTCACCACAGGATGCATTCCATCCTTTCACCGTTAAAGTATAACCTCCCACAGGCATAGTTGCTCCAAATGTATAAGTAAAAGTACTATCTGGACTATTAATAGAATCGTGCTGTATGGTATCGTTCAGGCTGTTAAGTAAAGTCCAAATTGTTTTTTCTGCACTTTTTATTTTTTTGTTAACCCTAAAAGTATAAGTCGCACCTTGGCAGACATTTCCACCAGGAGGTCCTAAAATTGGGCCAGCGGCATTAGGTTTACTTAAAAAATCCAATGTAAGTGTTTTTAATCCAGGTGTAAGGTAATACCACCATGAATTAATTAATCTTTCATCTCCTTGATTATTGCCAAAATCATGGCAACCGGACTTTGGAGGGGCCGGGTATTTACACCCAGGGTAATCAGGATTAGAAGCTGGAAGACCTAGTGACGGGGGGTCGTCCCACATAATCCCCAAAATAGTATCACCTGTGGCTGGAAGTGGCCTAACAATATTGACTTTAATACCCTCCATACTGGTTTCGATATCATTGCAAGGTAGATTGGTCAGCCCATTCAAATAGTCAATATCTGTACTTACCGTGGCTCCGTTCTGTACATGAACCCCATTGCTTGCCAACCCATTCCAATGTAGGGTGTCCCACGTTGTGCAACCGTAGTATCCAGTAACATCACCTGATACATCCGTTATCCCTTCCGGAGAATTTATATGCAGGGTTACATTCCCGGTTTTGTTAACTTTAATCAAAAAATCAATAGATCCATCGCAATAAGAAACGCTTTGTAAATCACAAATTTCACCGAAAAAACCTGTTGGATAAACTAATGGATCTGGGTCATTTAGAAATTCTTTATATTGGGGATAATCAGGTGGGGGATTAGAAAATGAACTATAATCAAAAGATTTTCTGTCCTGCTGCCAATTGCCGGTGCTGTCAGCACCGAAAGCATTACAATTTACAAAGAAATGCCCCCCTTTCCATCCATTCATATTCAATTTGGTTACTATTCCATCATCAGCATAAATAAACAATTTTGTAGAAGGGCTATTGTTTCCTGTTTCCGCAAATTGCCAAGCTTTGCTCCAAACCCTTCCATCAATAACCAATGTTGACGATTCTACAACACTGATATCAAAATAAACAAGACTGCGGGAGCCAGTAAACGCTTGTCCCTCCGAAGTGCGTGCAAACTCAAAATAATAATCACCTGATTTTGTTGGTTGGTAAATCAACGGTGTATATCCTGCAGTTACGGTTCCTATATCAGGTCCATTTTTCGCTTCGCTCCAACTATCAATATAACCAGCACTTGTAGTGGCTGGAGCTACCGGAGCTTCAGCAACTTTTGTCCAAGAAACCACCACTGCATCGGTCGAATCCCTTATTTGATAATATGTATCAGTATTGTTTGGATCCTTGAAACCATAATAGATTTTTTCGATAGCCGGATCTTTGATATGAACATTCAAGCGATACTCAGGGGCACAACCAGGGACACCAAAAGGATTGCGCCATCCACCACCAGAATTATAGTTCAAATAATAAAAGACCAACTGAAGTGTTGGTGAAGAAGTAGGCATTAACTGCTTTGTCCCTTCGCCAAAACCATTGCTTAACAGCACCAATACAAAAAACACTGTTGCAAATAATGTTTTAAGTATTGATTTATAAGTCTTTACAACTGCGATGAGTAGCTTTTTATTCATTTGAAAAATATTTTGGGAACCAATGTATCGGACGAGTGAGAAAATTCGGTTATAAAAGTATAAAAATTTGTTAATCAAGGGTAATAAAAATAAAAAAGGCTCGACATGCGAGCCTTTTTTACGACTATAAATTCAGAATTTCATTATAAAATTTGTTGGAATCCCTCCTTACTTAATCAACGTTATCGTCCCCCAAACCGGTTCGGTCAAGCCTTTATGCTCCCCCACATCCTTGTTGTACCAAACCGATCCATCGCGGAACACGGCAGAAATCTTCCACACATACACATCCTGCTGGCAGGGTTTTTCGTTGAAAGATCCGTCCCAGCCTTCCACCGGTGTGCCTTTGTTGTCGAGCATCGAGCTTGACCAGA
>CAJAXK010000049.1 GCA_903946925.1 uncultured Bacteroidales bacterium
ATAATGTTTTGACAAATGATACTCATCAATTTTAGCATCGAAATTAGCAACAGTGTGGCAAACAAGGCAAGACGAATTGGCATCTTTACCATCTAAACCATTTGTTCCATTTACTCCGTTAATACCATTAACACCATTGGTGCCATTTGTACCGTTTGTGCCAGCTGTTCCGGTTGGGCCTGTAGCGCCCATTGGGCCTTCTTTGCCCTCACATGATGTGAAAGTAATGGCTCCCATCAGTAGGAAACCAATACCGATTGCAAATAAACTTTTTTTCATAATTTGTTGGTTTTGTTTTGTTTATGTATGTTAATTAGGGGTTTCACAATAATGGCTACTAAACTCCCTTGTGAATTCAGTAACAGTGCAAATGTTGTGATTATATTTTATAAATTCTATATGATATTTGATGATATTTTTATTAATATTTATATGCATATTCCCTTTTTAGATTGATATATATCAATGCTCTAATTTGATTTCTTGTGAATAGTTGGTTCAGTCGCTAATAAAAGGGGTTCAGTTTTTATCTTTATATGCTATGTGCCCTATTGTGCCTATTGTGGTTCAATATTATTTTTCAATAAATTTAAACGAGGTTGATTTATGAAAATGGGATTAATTTAGAAATGGATATTTACGCCCGGTTGCAACCTGAAAATAGGCATTTTAAGTAAATCGGTATAGCCTGTGGTACTGCTCGTTATAAAAGTGAAGGAAGCACGGGTATATGAAAAATCTGCTTGAATCAAAAGGCTTACCTCATTATAAAGTTTGTACTCAAAAGAAGCTCCTGCCAAAAAACTAAAATTTTTATCAGTTGCGCCATATTTCCACCCATACGAGTTTAGGTTCAAAAATTTTGCCTCAATCCTGTACATCTGGTCTGGTGACCTTGCTATATACAAACCGCCCATTAATTTGAACGAAGTATGGAATTTAGGGCTAAAGGCCATTTTATAATATGCACCGCCCATAAAAGTTTTTATCCTATATGGCCCTGAAATATAGGTTACTTTATTGTAATCCTGTATGTTGGCTTCATATATATCCTGGGCATAATATCCTGATGCAAATTCGCACGAATTCATGCAGGCATCTACTCCAAAACCAATTTTCGGTGTAATAAACCATGCAGCTTCGCCACCAAAACTTTTTCCAAGCAAGGCATATCCACCATAGCCGTATTCATGTGATGCAAATTCGCCCATGGGTAAAACCGCTCCGAAACGTATGCCAACAAAGGAATCGAATTTTTGAGCCAAAACGGGAACATTAATTAAAAGGCAAAAAACGAGTATATTGTATATCCGGGAAGAGAATTTCATTTTCAATGGATTTTAGCCGCCAAAAGTAATAAAATGTGGTAATTGATAATGTGGTAATTTGATAATGTGATAATGCGATGCACTGAGCTGAGCCGAAGTGTGTTAATTTGATAATTTGAAAATGTGGTAATTTGAAAATGTGGTAATACGATAATTTGATAATGTGAGTCTCCTCCGAAAAGCCGTTCACCCATTAAAACACCATTTAAAAACATATTAAACCGCAAAGCGATGCAGAGAGCCTGCCGAACTGAACGCAAAGAAACCGCAAAGCGATGCAGTGAGCCTGTCGAACTGAGCCACAGAGGTAAAATGCTGATAAATATATTTTTGCGAAACTCTGCGGATCTCTGCGGTAAAATTATTTGTTAATAGACTTTTCGGAGTGGACTCAATAATGCTTTATTTATCGTTTTGATTTTTTTATAAATAATTGAAATTCAGTATAATAAAAATTGTTTATACCTAACAAATTGTAATTGTACAGGTAATGTACAGGTTTTTTTTACTATCTGTATAGGTTTTGTATAGGTGGTTTTTTATCCGGGGTGATTTATTTGTTCAACCTTTGCATCATAATTATTCAGCACGTAAAACCACAAAATCAATAGTCCGGAATTCTTTTAAAAAATCATTCAATAATAACACAACCCTACTAAATTTTCAAAACATGAAAAAGCTTGCCCTGATTTTTTTCCTGTCACTAATAACTGTGATGGAAGTATCTTCCCAAACATGGGAGAAGATAAATACTGGATTTAATTACATTTTTAAAGGAATCGAGTTTCCAGCAGGCCAAAGCCAGATTGGGTTTGCCGGTGGGCAACACCTTACTTATAATGGAAATGGAATTGTTATCAAAACTACTGATGGTGGCACTACTTGGAGCCAACTTTGGTTTGGAACCCAACAAGGAATTGAAGGGATATCTTTTACTGATTTGAATACTGGCTATGTTTGTGGATGGAGCCATTACTTTGCAAAAACAACCGATGGTGGGCTTACCTGGGTTACTCAAAATCCTGGCCCAGTGGCTGATGTGTGGTACTATAATGATGTAATATTTAAAGATGCCTTGCATGGGGTGGTTACTGCTGCTGGCAATATTGACCCAAAAGTTTATATAACCAATGATGGTGGTGCAACCTGGACAGAAGGTACAGGCTTGGTTTCGGTACCATACTCTATTTGTTATGTATCTGATAATACCTATTTCCTGGTTACCAATGGGGGCGAAATACAGAAATCAATTGATGGCGGATTGACATGGAATACTGTAATCTCAGGGCTTGGTTTGCTGCTCGGTGTTAATTTTTATAATCCTATGATAGGTATTGCCACAGGAGAAGACGGATGGATACACAAAACCTACGATGGAGGCGTAACCTGGTCGCATCAGCAAACTGCTTTTGGAAACCCTTTATGGCGCAGTACTGCATGGGTAAACCAGAACGAATTAGTTATGGTGGGTACACCGGAAACTATCTGGAGGTCGTTGGATGGAGGGTCGAACTGGTTCAACGATTATCCTGCAACCACTTATAATCCTGCATTATATGATGTTCATTATACACCTGACGGTTTTACTTATGTTTGTGGATCTCAGGGTTGGTTTTACCGTAAATCGCCCCTTTTTATCGCTGCGTTCACAACAAGTGCAACAACCATTTGTAATGGGAGTACTGTACAGTTTACTGATCAGTCAATTGGCTCACCAACTGCCTATAACTGGACTTTCGAAGGGGGTACACCAGCCACATCCACCTTGCCAAGTCCTTTGGTAACCTACTCAACTCCTGGTGTATATGATGTTACCCTGGTTATTACTAATAACACACAAACCAACACCTCACTAAATCCTGACCTAATTCATGTTGACGGCCCATTATCATTGGCTCCAACCCAACCATCAGGGTCAACTTCCATATGCGGTGGCTTCAATTACAATTATACTACAACTTCGGTTCCCAATGCAACAAGCTATGTTTGGACTATTGATCCGGCAAGTGCAGGAACAATTACAGGCAATGGGCTAACTGCTACTGTTGCTGCTTCCAACTCTTGGACAGGCAATTTTACAGTGAAAGTAAACGGGATTAGTATTTGCGGCGCAGGACCAATATCGCCAGTATTGAATTGCACTTTATCGCATCAGCCGGTTGTATTTTCGTTGTTCTCGGGTGGAGGATATTGCGCAGGACAAGCAGGTTTCCAGATCAGGCTCGAAGATTCCGAATTAGGCGTTAATTATCAGTTGTATAAAAATGGTATTGCTTCGGGCGCTCCTTTGGCTGGTACAGGCAATGAACTGAGTTTTGGTTTGCAGCCAACCGGCGATTATACTGTTACCGCTGTAAATGGATCATGTTCGGCAGCCATGCAGGGCACAGCTACCGTCTTTATGATTGATCCTGTGGCAGCAGCAACCCAACCAACCGGGCCAACTTCAGTTTGTAACAATTCCCCTGCAACCTTCACAGCTTCTTTGCCTGCAAACGGATTTACTTTGGTTTGGACATTAGTACCTGCATCGGCTGGCGTAATTACACAACCTTCAACCACCACGGCATCAGTTGCATGGAATTCAGGATTTTCGGGGGCAGTGGCTATTACTGTTCAAGGTCAGAACGAATGTGGAACCGGTGCAGCATCACCTGCTTTGAATGTAACTGTAAATGCTTTGCCAGTGCCAGCAATTAATGGAATTGCAACTGTTTGCAAAACACAGTCAATAAATTATACCACAACTTTAAACACTGGCAGTTCTTATGTATGGACAGTAACCGGTGGAACGATAACTTCGGGGCAGGGCAGTAATCAAGTAACTGTGCTTTGGGGCAATCCTGGAAACGGGACCTTAACAGTTTCCGAAACATCGGCTGCTAACTGTACTGGTTCTTCCGCGGTTTTTACAGTTGCAATTAACGAATGTACAGGAATTGATGAAGATAAGGCGGTAGGTTTTAGCATTTATCCAAACCCGGCTTCTGATATTCTGAATTTAAAAGTAAATGCCGCTACCAAATTGAATATCTCAATCTATAATCATTTGGGACAGGTAGTTTACCATTCGGAGGGTGTAAAAGCCAGCGATTATAGTGAAGTGAGGATTTCAATTTCCAATCTTAAATCCGGTACTTATACTCTGAGGGCGATATGCGAAAATGAAGTTTTCAGCAAAATATTTGTGAAGAATTAAAGGCAGTTCTCAGAATTCCCTTTCACCTTATACATAAACAGGCCGCCTCATAGTATGAGGCGGTCTTTTACTCGATTTTTAAGCCCTTAAATGTGAGGGTAATCCCACCATATCACTACAATCCCTAACACTCAACCAAAATATCAAACCCCCAAAACTGAACATTATGAAAATTCTTGCCGCAGTATTGCTACTTATATTCCTGACAACAGGAAGTGCCTGGAGCCAAACACTTCTACTCGATCCGGCAGGTGAAGGCGGGTTTGAAAAAGGAGGCACAATTTTAGCAAACAATTGGATTCAAAAAAACAACCAAAGTGCTTCAGGGACTGATGGTTGGTATGTAGGAGCCGTGCCTGCAGCAAGTGCAGGGGCAAATTGTGGATACATTGGCCCCATTGCTAGTAGTGGTGCAACCTGGACATACTCTGAATTAGGGAATTCAGGTGGAACAAGCATAATCCACTTATACCATGATGTACTTATACCGGCTAATCAGGCCATAATTGTTGTTTCTTTTAAATGGAAAGCGATGGGTGAGGGATCATTACCTGACGATAAGGACAACTTAAAGGTATTTTTTACTCCATCTACAGTAACTCCTTCTGCTTCGACAGCCATTTCTTCCGCTTACCAAATAGGAGCTTCATACTATAATTTAAGTTCATCTTCCTGGAACAGCTCCGGCGACATAACTGTTATAGGAACTCCGGGAACCACACAAAAGATTGTTTTTAGCTGGTATTCCAACACAAGCAACATTGTAAATCCCCCTGCGGCAATTGACGATGTTACCATCAATTCCTACCCATCGCTTCCTGCCAATGCTGCGCCTATTAACTTTACAGCATCAGCCGTTACCGGAACCGAGATGACTATCGGCTGGACCGACAATTCTACCAACGAGCTGGGTTTCAGGGTTTATCGTTCAACCGATAACGTTAATTTTTCTCAGGTTGGAACGGATATCCTTTCATCAAGCATTGCTGGCACTGGTACTGCATATTCACAACTTCAAAGCGGACTAAATCCCGATGTAACCTATTACTACAAAATTGCGGCAGTTTACGCATTGGAATCTTCTTATCTAACAGGTAATCAGGCGACATCTGCCTCAACATTGTTTGGGATAAGAACAGTAGGAGGTGCAGGTACTCCCGACTATGCTAGCATTTCGTCTGCCATTGCCGACTTAAACAACAATGGTGTAGGGCTTGGGGGAGTAACCTTTAATATCGCCGCTGGTTACACCGAAACCTTTTCAACGGCATCTGCCGGATATATAACTGCAACCAATGGTTCAGCAAGCCGTCCAATAACATTCCAGAAAAGTGGTGAAGGGGCAAACCCTGTAATAACCGCCCCTGTTGGAACAGGGGCTACTGATGCCATTATTGCCATAACGGGTTGCGATTATGTAACCTTTAATGGGATCGACCTGATTGAAAATCCTGCTAACTCAAATGCAACAACCCGCATGGAATGGGGGTACGCAATATTGAAATCAACAGGTATTTCTGTGGATGGTTCGCAAAATATAACCATCAGGAATTGTGCTATTACCCTGGATAAAACCAGCCAGACGAGCATTGGGATTTATTCCAATAACCATACTATCGCAAATGCTGCTGCACAACTAACAGTTACAAGCCTTTCGGGCACAAACTCTTATTTTAAAATATTCAACAATACTATAAGTTGTTTTTCCGGAATAAACCTTAATGGGTTTGCTGATCTGAATGGTGAAACCTATTTGGACCAGAACAATGAAATAGGTGTTGATGGCGCTAACTTAATTACCAATATAGGGGGCAATTCCTCAACTACTTTTGCCACTGGTGTCGCTTGCCAATGCCAAAATAACCTAAAAATTGCCAATAATACTGTTACAAGTACGATGGCTGGGAATGCAATGTCTGTTTATGGGATATACTGCTATAATGGAAAGAACGCAAGTTATGATATCTATAACAATTATATCAGCATCCAGTTTTCAGGTTTGGGAAGCAGTAATTTATATCCACTATACTGTGATATGGGAAGTGCCGGTACATCCAATACAATGAACGTGTACAATAACATCCTAACAGGATGTGCATTTTCAACCATGCTTAATGGCAATGTTCGCTTTATTAATCTTGCTAATCTTGGAGTTACAGCAAATATTTTTGGCAACAAAATATACAACAATATAATAGGGGATGGAGGGCTTGCCTCCTCTGGTCAGATTATGTATTTGTCCTGTACTAAAAGCAGCAATATATACGGGCCATTAAATATCTATCACAATAAAATAACAAATAACAAACGAAAAACAAATCAGTCAACAACATTTCCCAGTAGTTTTATTTCAGTAAATGGTACTTGTTCCCAGCTAAATATTTATGGCGATACAATAACCGACAATGTTGTTTGGGCTGGTAATACAACAACCATTATTGGTACTTCGGGGACTCAAGGAAGTGTTAAAATTTACGACAATTTTGTGTCAAATATATCAGAGGTGAACGGTCTTGCATTTACTGGAATAAGTTTTGTTACTTCGTCTAACAATGTCAAGGCTGAGATTTACAGGAATACAATACAAAATATAGAGGGATTTGGTACTTCAACTAAGATGGCAGGTATTGCCCACCAATCAAATGGCGCAGGTTCTTATTCCTATATTTATAATAACAGGATTGCTGATTTAAGAGCTCCTTATTCATTGGCGTCAGCTAATGGTGGAGACTGTCTTACTGGGATTAATATAAATGGGTCCAATTTTCTTTCTGTTTTTAACAATACAGTTTTCTTAAACGGAACATCAACGGCTGCCACTTTTGGCACTTCTGCTTTCTATGCTACAAGCTCAAATTCTAACCTTGAGTTAAAAAACAATATTTTTGTAAATACTTCAACTGCAAAGGGTACCGGCCTCGTTTCAGCAATAAGGTTTACGAGTACGACTTGGAGTGCAGGGTTATCACAAACCTCAAACAATAATTTGGTTTATGCAGGAACACCAGGTACTTCGAATGTTTTATTCACTGACAACGTAGCGAATAAAGATCAAACATTGGCCGATTATAAAAACCGGTTATATCCAAGAGAGACACAATCGGTTAGCGAAATGCCACCATTTGAAAGCATTGTTTCAGGGAGCACCAATGTTAAGCTAAAAACTATAGTACCTACACAATGCGAGTCGGGTGGAAGTGTAATAGCAGGAACATACCCCGTTACAACCGATTTTGAAAACGAACCAAGGTATCCAAATACAGGATATCCTGTCGGTTCAACAACCCCTTATGCCCCGGATATGGGTGCTGACGAATTTGGTGGGATGCCAAACGATTTAACCGCTCCAGTTATTGTGTACAGTCCATTAGCTTCAACTGATGTTACAACTGAAAGAACACTTATTGTTACCATAACCGATGGAAATGGGGTTCCTATTACAGGGGCAGGTTTGCCAAAACTTTATTGGAAAATAAATTCGGGTACTTATATTTCAACACCTGATCCGGTTGTGTTGGGAAACACTTATACATTTACTTTCGGAGGAGGGGCTGTTTTAGGAAATACAGTTTCGTATTATGTTGTTGCCCAGGATATGGCAGCTATACCAAATGTAACATCAAATCCATTTATCGGGGCGTTAGGCTTTTCTGTTAATCCTCCGGCATGTGGCACAGCACCTACCACGCCAAACAGTTACAGTATAGTAGCTCCTTTCACAGGCACTTACCACGTTGGAGTAGGTAAGGATTATGCAACACTTACCTTAGCCGCTGCAGCAGTAAATTCGCGCACGCTTACAGGGCCAGTTACTTTGGTACTGGACGACGCTGTCTATGCATCAGAAACCATTCCCGTATCATTTAATGCAAATGCCGGTTCCAGTTCAGTCAATACGCTGACTTTAAAACCTAATACGGGTGTTTCGCCTGTAATTAACAGTACAACATCAGCAACTGGGATAATAGATTTGAATGGGATTGACTATATGGTTATTGATGGATCAAATAATGAAACAAATAGCAGGAACCTTACAATTTCCAATTCTAAAGTTGCTACTAATAATACTTATGCGTTAGGTATTAAAGGGACTGCCTCCGATGCTACAACAAATATTACCATTAAAAATTGTATCCTGAAAAGTTTGAGGCTTGAAACAACAAACACATCCAATAATACCTCTTCAATTCGTATTAGTAGTGCGGGAGCGGGATTCGAGAATATTGTTATCGATAATAATAGCATAAACTCGGCTTACAATGGTATTCAATTATGGGGCTACTCCAATGGAATCCTTGCCAAAAACGTGCAGATAACCAACAATACAATAGGCTCAACCATACCCTCAGAAGCTATCACTGGCAGAGGCATTGATGTTTTAAATGCCGATAATACGCTTATTGCGAACAATGAGATAATGGGGCCATCGGATGGTTCTGCAAATAAAGCACAGGTTGGTATTCAATTAGGAGGTTCGGTTACCAATACAAAAATCAGTAAGAACAACATACACTCCTTTTGGCGTCCTGTTACAAGCGATGATTCTTATGGCTGTTATGGTATTTATTGCAATACGGGTGCATCAACAATAACCGAAATTACGAATAACTTGATTTACGATATACATAGTGGTGGTTCAGGTCCTGGCGTTGCTACAACCAATACGTATGGGGTATTTTTTGCAAGTGGCGGAAATACCAAAATTTTACATAACACAATAAACCTGAGTGGGGCATTCATATCAACTTCTAAAAATGCTTCTTCGGCGTGTATTGGTTTTATGAATACGGTTCTGGGAGGAAATTTCGAAATAAGGAACAATATACTGCGCAATAGTATGACTTTCATGGGAACCACACCCACTAATGGCAGGGCTTATGGTATTATGACTTACGCTTCCCCTGCCCAGTTTTCAACCCTCAATTACAACGACTATTTTATTGATGGTACCAATGGAACCATTGGACAGTTTTATGGTGGCAGTACTCCTGCAATTGTTAATTATCCAACTTTGGCTTCATGGCAGGCATTTACTGGTCAGGATGCTAATTCGGTTACCCTTGATCCGATCTTTACTTCTGCTACCAACCTGCTGCCAACCACTACACTTATGAACAATGCCGGAACATATAGCACACTTGTAACAACCGATATCAATGGTGCGAATCGCAGCAATCCACCCGATATAGGTGCTTATGAATACGCGCCTGATCAAATTGTTGTAACAGAAGTTGCTGATGGAATATCCGGTACAGGGGCTAACTTGCACGGAAATATTAACGCTGCTGGTTTTACCGTCAACAGTTTCTTCGATTATGGGTTGACTACAGCTTATGGAACAAGTGTTGCAGCTACCCCAGCAAGTGTAACCGGCTCAACGAGCACAACTATTGGTGCAGATCTATCAGGTTTAACACCTTTAACCACTTACCATTTCAGGGCTCGTGGCGTTACTACTGGTGGTGTTACAGTTTATGGCAATGATATGGTTTTTGTTACCACATCGTCAAACAAAGTGTTGAATCTTAAAATTTTCCTCCAAGGCTTGTATGCAGGTTCTGGTTTGATGAATCAGGCTCAAGGAGCGGCAGGTGCCCAATTTGGAGCAGGTATTGCCGATCAGGTTACAGTTGAACTTCACGAAACAGACGCTCCTTTTGCAACGGCTTACGTGTATCCCGACATAAATCTGGGCACTAACGGCAATATTGTTGTTAGCTCAATTCCTGCTAACGTTACCGGTTCGTATTATGTGGTGATCAAACACCGCAATAGCATTGAAACATGGAGTGGTTTGCCTATTGTTTTTGGAGCAAACACAAGTTACGATTTTACAACTGCTGCAACCCAGGCTTATGGTAGCAACATGAAACTCATTGGAAGTGTTTATGCTGTTTTTGCCGGTGATGTAAACCAGGATGGAGTTGTTGATGCTGCCGATATGGTGGCAGTTGATAACGGTGCATCAAATTTTGTAAACGGCTATGTTGCTACAAATATAAATGGCGATGGAATGGTAAATGCTGACGACATGTTCATTTTAGGTGAAAACGCTGCAGCTTTTGCGGGAAAAATGAAGCCATAGGTTTTTGGAACTTCAATAGTTTTCTACAATTACTTAGACATAGCTCACAGCCTCATTTGGTTATTTGTAAATAGAGGTTAGTATATTGAAGTACAGTAGGCTAACAAAAAGAAATGGTCATTTTTAATAAGATGGCCATTTCTTTTTTTTGATTTTACAATCCTTCATCGGCCAAACTGTACAATTCCATTTTTATATTGATTATCAGGTATAACAGTTTTAAAAACAATAGGTTAGCAAAAAGTTTCCGTCTTGATTTCCACAAATTGGATTTCCCTTTATCAAGCCTTGCTTTTGCTGCTTGGTTTAATAATAAGCCTCAACGATTGATCATAGGTAATATAATTCCAAAACCAGTTGATGAAAACTAAGAGGCGGTTCTTTACCCCGACAATAGCCATTAGGTGAACAAACATCCAGGTTAACCAGGCAAAAAAACCGTAAAATTTAACGAATGGCAATTCAACCACAGCTTGGTTTCGTCCAATGGTGGCCATTGCCCCTTTGTTGAAATAGGAATACGGTTTCATCGGCTCATTCTTTATTTGCCGTTTTAAGTTCATAGCTAAAAGTTTGGCCTGTTGTATGGCGGGCTGTGCCATTTGGGGATGGCCATTAGGATAATCGCCTTCGCACATGTAAGCTATATCGCCGAGGGCATAAACATCGGTAAAACCTTCAACCTGGTTATAACTGTTTACTTTTATCCGGTTTCCTTTCGTGTACAGCGCTTCATCAAGCCCTGCCGTTTTTATCCCAGCAACTCCGGCAGCCCAAACCAAGGTTTTAGCAGGTATTTGCACGTCGTTTTGTATTTTCACCATCAATCCATCATAGTCGTTTACCTGGGCATTGCAAAGCACATTTACCCCAAGGTTTTTGAGGTATTGTTCCGCTTTAGCCGCCGAATGTTCTGCCATTCCACCCAAAACGCGGCTTCCGGCCTCCAGCAGATAAATGTTCATTTTGTTGAAATCCAGTTCAGGATAGTCTTTTGGGAGGATAAACTTTTTCATTTCCGCTAAGGTTCCCGATACTTCAACACCAGTAGGGCCACCGCCAACAACAACCACGTTTAGTAAAGCCTTTTGCTTTTCAGCATCTGGTTCAATAAGTGCATCTTCAAAATTTTGCAATATTGTGTTGCGCAAACGCAAGGCCTCCGACACCGATTTCATTGGAATGGCATTTTTTGCAATATGCTGCATCCCGAAAAAGTTGGTATCAACACCCATTGCCATAACTAAAATATCGTAGCCAACCGAACCAAGATTTGTTGTAACTTCCTTACTATTAGTATTTATACCGGTAATTTCAGCTACCCTGATGAACACATTTTTTGAGTGCTGGAATATTTTCCGCAAAGGGAACGAAATAGCACTTGGTTCAAGCCCGGCAGTTGCAACTTGATAGAACAGAGGTTGAAACTGGTGAAAATTGTTCTTGTCGATAAGAACGACCTGAAAATTGCTGCCAACCAATTTAGTTGCAAGCTTAAGACCGGCAAATCCACCGCCGGCAATTAGTATTCGTTTTTGTTGGGTGTCGGGGATATTGAGTTGCATTTTGTGTCTGTCTAAATTTGTGGGAATTGCCGAGTTGTAAAAAGATATGTTAGTTTGATTAAGAAAATCAGTTAAACATTAAACAAATTCGAGGCAATAAGGTTTTGAGCAAATGTAGTAATGGATGCGAAAGTGCCCGATTTACTCTATTTTAATTTTTGAAGTCCGATATATGGGTAGCACAAAAGATTTAGCAATCGTGAAAGAAATGGAAAAAATATTTACTTTTGCCGAAAATATTGAAATTAATTATCAACCTAAAATACAAATACTTATGAAATAGCCATGATTGGAAAATATCACCAATCGAAGATGATATTATAATCAATCTGGCGTATTCCATCTGACCCCTAAAAAATAAATAATAACAGATGAAAAAATTAATTGTCTTTGCAACCGCTGCAGTACTTCTTTATAGCTGCTCAAGCTCAACCCCAAAAAGTGATACGGCTAATGCCGAATCAACCCAAAAAACTATTGAAATAACCAACGACATGGAAAATGCCACAGCAGTTATCCCTTCCTGGATAAATGAAAAAACTGTGATTTCCACGAACAGCCCTGCTGCCCACTCTGGCGATTTTGCCTGTTTGACCACCGACTCTTCCGAGTATGGTTATGCTTATCAGGAAATTTTCAAAAATATCAACTCCATCCTTCCTAAAAAAGTTGTTGTAAGCGGTTGGGTTTATAGCACTGTGGCAGCCCCGAACCTTGGCATAATCCTTAATATCAGTGAAAATAACCAACAATACGATTGGAAAACCTATCCTTTAACCGATACCATTAAGGAAACGGGCAAATGGGTTGAGTTTTCGACAAGTTTTTACTTTGATAAACCTTTGAACGAGAATCAGGAAATTAGGATTTTCCCTTGGAACCAAAGTAAAAAACCAATTTATTTTGATGATCTGAAAATAGTTTTTGAGTACTAAGGATATAGGCTGTTAGGCTGTTAGGCTGTTAGGTTTTGCGGAGGTTAGGATGCTTGTTGCTGTTAACTTCCATTATGGCGCAAACAATTTCCACGACTGGGATTGAAGAATATTTGGAAAATTGTAACTTTAAAGTTACCTTTGCAAATACTTGAACGACTTATGGAGAAAATCCGTGAAATAATTGCATACAAAAACTATTTTGAAGACTTCTTAAAAGAGCAACCTATAAAGGTTCAGAATAAAATTTTCAAAATTTTAGAGGCAATTGAGACTTTAGAGAGAATTCCAACAAACTATCTCAAATTCATAGTCGGAACAAGTGGGCTTTACGAAGCAAGAATTCAACTAGGGTCAGACATTTGGCGTGTTTTTTGTTTTTTCGATAAAGGAAAGTTAGTAATCCTGCTTAATGGATTTCAGAAAAAGACACAGAAAACGCCTAAAAACGAAATTGAGAAAGCAATCAATTTAATGAACGAGTATTATGAAAACAGAAAATAAAAACAACGACATTTCCTCTTGGTCAGAAATCAAAGAAAGGGTTTATGGAAAAGAGGGTACTGAAAGACGTGACAATCTTGACAGGGAGTTTGAATCATTTAGAATTGGCCTTTTATTAAAACAAGCACGTGAATCACGGAATATGACTCAAGAACAATTAGGGCAATTGGTTGACAAGAAAAGAGCTTACATTTCCCGGATTGAAAATAATGGAAGCAATATTACGCTTAACACCCTTTTCGAAATTGTTGAAAAAGGGCTGGGTGGCAAAGTGAATATTTTGATAGAATTCTAATATTGAATTAATTACACGACATAACACAAACGCTAAAACAAATGCGGGTTTGCATTTTAGTTGAAACATTTGAACTCTTTACAACTATTTGGGATAGCAGGAAGTTTAGAAACAATTTAATCCCGTACTTGCCATATTGTCAACCACTCACAGATTTAATTTCTTGAATAGTTAGCACAAAACCATTTTGCAAAAAAAAGAGAAGGATTTGCGAACCTTCTCTTTTAGTGTTTTTGGTGGCATTATTTGCTTGAAGTGCTTTCTTTACTCTCAAAACTTTTATCCCCGAATGAATCGGGCTTTTTCTCATCGTTATACTTCGAAGGGCATTTGAGCAACAAACTGCTTGCTTCAAAAGCATTATCCTCCATTTTTCCAATAACAACCACTTGTTCCGATTTGTCAAAATCCTGAGGTTTGGCGCCTTTATAGGTTACTTGCCTTTCCACGCCTTTTTGGTCGGTCATGTAAAACGTAAATTTGTTGGCATCAACTTTTGTGTCGTAAACAATAGGTTTGTCTTTCACCAACTTGCCAATTACATGAAATTCCTTGCCAGGGTTTTCGATGGCAGCGCTAAAGTCGGTATAAGTGCTTGTATTGGCAAACAAACTTATTATTACGCCAATAGCAGCAACAACAAATACAAGTACTAAAATATGTGTTTTCTTCATGTCTAATTCTTATTGTTTTTGATTTCTTTTTCCATTTTGGTTACCCTTCTATCGAGCCAGAAAAGATATGCGGCCAATCCCAAAAGTACCGTGGATAGAACGGTAATAACGACAAATATTTTAGTTTCTTCCATTTTGGTTTAGTATTAATTAAACAAAGTAATTCATTGAATGTTCTGAAAATTTACCTGCAAATTTGAACGTAATTATTCTGGATTGTCGAGGTGTTGCCTTATCTTATCCATTTTCACCCTGATACCTGTCAGCCAATAACCTACTATTATCCAACCCGCGATGGCGGGGTAAAAAACGAGGCGCATGGTAATATCTAAATTGGTAACTGTCATTGGGCTTCCACCTTTGCCTGGGTGTAAAGATCCGTCGGAAAGTTTTGGAAGTATTCCAATAAAAACGATTAGCATCACAAAGGCAAAAACGTTGTAAACGGCTGCAATCCTGGCCCTTTTATTTTCTTCATCAATGGAACGCCTCAAGACTAAGTATGCAAAATAAGCTAAGATGGTTATTGCTGCGCCATTTAGTTGAGGGTCGTTGGTCCAGGGTGTGCCCCAGGTAAAATTGGCCCATTCCATGCCGGTAACAATTCCCATTATGCCAAAAAACAATCCTACATTTATCGATTGTATGGCGTAAACATCGTGTTTTATGTCGAAAGTTGAAAGGTAACGAAGGCTGCGGACTAATGATGTGCCAAACATTACCATCATGGAAAACCACATCACCACATGGAAAAACAAATTGCGTATGGATTGCCTTATTATCGGTAAATCAGGTACTTCTATCAAAAATCCAGCAATGATACTGTAAAGGATAAAAGCAACACCAAGAAGTTTCCACCAGTTATTCTTTATAAAACCATTCATTTGTCAATTCAGTTTACGTGTAATTTGGTTATTATCCCAATAAATTATTGTTGCCATTAATCGCGCCATAAGTAAGGGAACAGTACATACGAAAGTGCAATTACGACTATATTTAGCATAAGCAAGGCAACCAGATATTTGATGTTTCCGGCCATGGTTCCAACACTCAACGCGGCTGATGATACTTTCATCAAAGTGAGCAACAGGGGCATAACCACAGGAAAACTCAAAATTGCCATCAGTGCAAAATTGTTGTTGGTTCGTGAAGCAATGGCAGCAATCATGGTGAGCGCTGACGCAAATCCAAAACTACCTAACAGCAGCGAACTTATAAACAATGGATAATTTACTACGAATTCGCCCATAAGTGATGTGAAGACCAGCAGGCAAAGTAGCGAAAGAACACCCATTAAAATAAAGTTGTAAAGCATTTTCGACAGGATGATTGCCTGTGGGCTTGCAACAGTGTAGTAATAAAGTTGCCTTGAAGTGCTTTCCTGAACGAAGCTTTTCGAAACCGCATTTACAGCTGCAAATAGCATGATAATCCAGAAAAGGCTGTTCCAGGTTGCAGAATCTATAATTTTTGCAAACGAAAGGTAACTCACAAATATGGTTGAAACCACATACAGTAATATGCCATTTATTGCATACCGCTGTTTGAATTCCAGCTTCACATCTTTGAGTACCAAATATTTGATTTCGGTTAAAAGCATGTAGGTTATTTCTGCCGGCAAAGATATAAAAAGCTACATGTTTATTGAGGTTTTGGCCGATTTTAATGTTAATTATTGCCCATAACAATACTGTTTCAATAATTCAGTGGCTTGTGCTGAACCCAATTGTTCAGCCAAAACCCAATCGGAACAAGCCATTTCAGGCTGCTTAAAATTTGAATAGTACAATATGCCACGGCTAAGATAGGCTAATTCGCTTGGGCGCAATTTAATGGCTTTGTTCAAATCGTTCAATGCCAATTCGTAAAAGCCTGTATTCCGATAAGCGGCTCCACGGTTTATAAATGCATCCACAAAATTCCCTTTAATGCCAATAGTGCGAGAAAAATCTTCGATCGCGGAGGTATTATCACCCGTGAGGTAATAAACCAATCCACGGTTGTAATATGCTTCGTGATACAATGGATAAATTTTTATTGCTGAAGAATAATCTGAAATGGCCGAGCCAGCATTTTTCAACCTTAAATATTCGTTGCCCCTGTTGTAAAGTGCCATTGCAGCTTCAGCTTTTCCTATTTTTTTATCAACTACATCGCCAAACAGTGTGATTGGGTTTTCCCAAACCTTGTTCCGGTTAAAAGATTGTACCGAAAAAATAAATGCATAAATCAGTAATGTTAAAGTAAGTAACAACCTGAGTTTTTTGTTTTTGTTGGTGAAACTGAATAGCAGGAGCAAAACCGCGGCAGTAAGCCCAATGTAGGGTAGGTAGGTGTAGCGTTCGGCAAGTATTATTGTCCGCGACCATTTTAGCGGCATCGTAACGCTTAACGTTATAAGGAAAAACAGGAAGCCAAAAAGTAAATCTTTAGCTGCTTGTTGCTTGTGCAATTTTACCCCAATCCAAAGTATAATACCACTCACAACCAAAGCCAGGCAAGCTGTTGTGTAATAGGGAACAGGCAGCCCGCCGTGTTCGAGAAAAGGAAAAAGATAAATAACTGATTGTTTTACAGGTATAAAGAATTTGTAAATATAAACCCCAAGTGCGTGAAAGAAAAGAATAAACCTTTGAAAGAAAGTATAAGTTTCACCCATTTCGCTTATATGTCCGAAAGCGGTTGAAGCCTGTACCCCAATTAGTATAAAAATTCCGGTGAGTATGAAAAGGGTTAAAAATTGGAATATGGTGACGCGACTTAACTTCCGGCCTTGGTACCAGTGAACCAACAAAAAAATGCCCGGCAAGGTTACAGCTGTTACCTTACTGAAAAGCGCGAGCACAAAAAATAAAAATACAAATGACCATTTTAAAGCAGTTCTATTTTTATCCAGGTTCAGAAAAGTAAGTAGGGATGCCAGATAAAAGGCGGAAAACATAAGGTTGCTGCGTGTCGAAATCCATGTAACCGACTCAACATGCATGGGATGGATAGCGAAAAGCAAAGCCGTAAATGAACTCACAAATATGTTTCCGGTAAGTTTTTTTAATACCAGTATAACCAACAAAATATTTATACAATGAAGCAAGATATTTACTGTGCGCTGTGCTTGAACGGACTCAGGGAATAGATGGTCAATAACGGCAAAACTCAATACAGGCAAAGGTTGGTACATGCCCAGGTAGTAATCGTTAAAATATTCATTTATATGTGGGCCATTCAATTCGTTGATGCGGGTATCCGAAAAATAAGCGTCGTCGTCGAAATTATAAAGCATATCGTACGACAGTGTTCCGGCATATATCAAAAAGGTTAAGCTTGATAGCATCAGCCAGATAACCCATGTTTTTTGCAGTTGTTTTTTCAATATTCCGACTTCAAAGTTCATCGGGCAAAAGTAAGGCAAAAGTAGTATTGTTTCAAAGTTGGGTAATAGGGTTAAGCTCAGTCAGTTGGCAATTTACTTGAAGTGTTTTTATCAATAATCCAAATTATGGGGCCATTCCGGATAGTCTTTTTTGCCTTAAAGTGTAACATTGGAATCACTCCGAAGTCCCTGCACACCGATTGTTGGTTTCCTTTATTATGAAGTTTTTGCAGCGAACCCATTATTCAACTGTTGGCAACTCGCCAAAATCGCTAAGTGAGTCCGCACTTTGTGAGCTGTATTTGTTTGTTTCAAATTTAAGGTATTCGAACCCATCAGCATTTGAAACACTTTCTTCTTCCTCATTAGTGGATTCGGTTGAGGCAAATTTTGAAATATCAAATTTGAGGTAGGTAAAATCTTCATTTGCCGGTTCATTTGAATCCAAGATGTTCGATTTGTCATTTTTGATATAATTCGAAACTTCGAATTTTAAATAACCAAAACTGTTTTGATCGATATTTGAAGGCCCATCCAATTCGTTTTGTAATCTTTCAAAGCTATTTGTGTAATCCGAAACGTCAAATTTCAGGTACGAAAAATCTTGAACCAGATTTTGGCTTACTAATGGATTAGCCTCCTCCGATGTTTTTACGGTTATTTTTTTTCCGCTAACGGCATTGCTGCTTTTTATCGGCAGATACGAGAAAGGGTTTGCTGAAACAGTAGTTTCTTTCTCATTGTTCATGCGGCTTGGCACTTCGGCAATTGTTAACATAAGGCAAAGTGCTGCGAAACTCGAAATTAGGATGTTTGATTTCATGGCTTTTAGATTTTATCCCTTTCGGGGGTTTTTGGTTTTATTGATTTTGGATATATGACGAAATGCTATACATAATGTTACAGCGAAACATGGCAGAAAGGGTGGCAAATCGGTGAACAACGGAAACCTATCGGTGAATTGCAGATTATGGTTTCTGAGTTTTTGATAAATAAAACATTGAGTCCTCTCCGAAAACCTTTTAAAAAGGAAAACCACGGAGGCACTGAGGACACAGAGGCGCACAGAGTGTTGTTAGTCAGCACTATAAACTTCGTGAAGCTTAGATACTTTGTGTTACTTCGGCATGCATTTCGACAAGTTCAAGGTGGCGCTTTGTGTAACACTTTGTGACGAAAAAAGGCTTGATGCAGTGGATTCAAATTTCAAATCTTGATAGCTCAATTTACAGTTTTCCAAAGTCTGGTTTAAGAGTTATTAAAAATTATACTGTAAATGGGATAAAAAGTCTCATTTGTTTTTCAATGAAAATGACCGCGCAAACACAGATAACAATATGTAAAGCACTGAAAATAAAATCCGTGTACCTCCGTGAACTCGGTGCTGCTTCGGCAAACTCAGCACAACGCTCCGTGGTAAAAATATCAAATCTAAATGCGGCAATTTATCCCGTTTTGATTATAACAGTAATAGGGGCGAATTCAGGTAGGTTAGATGGAAAATTTACCTTACAAGCAGAAAAGTCCCCCTTTTTGTATATTCCTGACCTCCAACGGATGAATATTTAATAATATAGGCATACAATCCGACAGGCGAAAGTTCCTTGTTCGTTCTCCCATCCCATCCGGAAAGCAAATCTGTGGTTTCAAAAATTTGTTGTCCCCAACGGTTAAAAATTGTCATAGTAAAACTAACTGGGTTAACATACAGTGCTACAGGTCTGTACCTGTTATTAATGCCTTCTGGGCAAAAAGCATTTGGCATAAACAAGGATGCTGCTTTGTTTATACAGCAGGTATTCGAAAGTGAAGTTGCCTTGCTCAGGTATGGGTTTCCAGGGTTCTCGCTGGCAACCACCCAATAGCAGGCTTTTTTGTTTGGATCTATGGATGTTAAAGGGTCGGAGAGGGTGTTGCTTCCTGCATTAATGTTTCCAATAGTTTCGCCATTGGTAGGCAGTCCGCTTAAAGTACGGAAAACCTCATACCCTGAAACCCCTTTTTGCCAGGTTTGGTAAGTGTTCCAAAACAAATCGTTGGATGCTTCGTACCCTTCGCACTTCAAGCAAATGGACCTTGAAACGTTCGAAAGTATTTTTCGTGTTCCGCAGTAATCAATAGCCACCAAACGGTAATCGTAACTTCGGGTGTGGACTTCGGCTGTGGCATCGTCAATAAAAAAATCTTCTGGTATAAAATCGGTTGCAAATACCAGTGAATCTATAGGCGTGAATGTTAAACCCAAATCCAACGAACGCTCCAATATCAGCTTTTTTACCGTGCTGTCGGGCAAACTATGGAAACTAATGCGCACAAAACTGTCGTCCTGAACACTTGCAGAGGTTATATAAATGGAATCGGGTACATTATAGCCAACATATTTCCACGACCACACACAAGAGGAGGAAGTCCCGGTGCCATTCGCGCTAAACGCGTCAATAAAATAAGTGTAATCATATCCATTAATAAAATTGGCTGAATCGGTATAATTGGTAACAAGCGTGTCGGTAATAGTGGCAATAAGTTCCTTTGGGCCATAATTAATCCGGCGGTAAACATTGTAACCACCTAAACTGCCGGGCATTAACGAATAGGTATTCCACGAAAGTTTTGCAAGGCGTTCACATTCTTTTATTGGCTCTACTTCAAGGTTAATGGTTTCTTTTTTAGGAAGATAGCTTGGCGCACTTCTAAGCCCACAGCCATCTAAAGTGATAATTACATAAGCATACGATTTATTGCAGCCATCTGTAACACTTTTATCCACAAAATGTGTTGAATCAGCAAATTGTGTTGCAATACTATCCCAGCTAAACCCGTTGAAGCGGTCAATGCGGTAACCCATTATATCATCACCAACAACTGAAGTCCATTTTATTTCCGGTTTTGTGTTGAGGTTTATGCTAACTATTTCATTGGTAACATTTTCGGGATTGGTTTTATCTGATAATAAAGCTACCTCTAAATTAGAAGTGGCATCGTTGCCAGTTGGGTTGGATTCAAAACGTACGCGGTACGAAAATGAGGTTGGGGTGCAATATGGGAAGCTTATTGTATCGCTATATTTCAGTGATGCAGTGTTGTAAGGAAATTGGGCTATCAAAGTCCATGATCCAGAGGCGGAAGCATCACGTTCTAAATAATAAATCCCATTCATAACCGGGTCGTTTGTTGTCCAAGATATAAGTGCAATCCTAGCTTCGAAAGGCACAACAGTTAAGACGATTGTAGGCGGTATAAGTTTGTAATCAGTATTATAGGATGAAAAGGAAGTTGGTTTCTTGTCGTGTTTTAAGGATTGACTTACCTCATTTGATTGAGAATTATTGATTAAACTGTGATTTGTGTTTGCAGAAAAGGTCGGAACGATTAAATAAAAAAACAGAAACCAAAAGAAAATGGTTTTCTGTAGATTCAGGCTTATTTTGAAAAGTTGTGGTAACATAAGACAAAATTAGACAATTGGTTTGTAACAAGGGAATCTACAAAGTAAAAATACTCACAGATTATTATTGAGCTTATTATTTGTGGTTTTGTTTATAAAATGAAAGCTTGGTTTCCATTAGTTTGAGCTATTTCGAGCCATTATTATTTCTATCGTGGTTGATTGGTGTCGCTTTTGGGCAAAAGAATTTTCCTTTCAGTGGTTTACCGGTCAGGTAAAAGGCACTGAAATACCTTATTTATTAACGTAAATTTTCTGTTTTCGTTTTACACAACGATATATTTGCTCAATTAAAGCTACCTAATTAAAGCAACAGTTCCGATTTTCTTGATTTTTTCGCCAGAAAGTGATTGAAAATTAATCACATAAGTATATACCCCAGCAGGGGCTTTTTCCCCGTTCATAGTTCCATCCCAACCATTAATATAATCAGAGGTTTTAAAAATCGCCTGGCCCCATTTGTTATAAATAATCATCGTGAAACTTTCTGATATGATAGAATTTGACAAAGGCCTGAACAAATTATTCACTCCATCAGGCCGGAAAGCGTTTGGAATATTAAAGGTAGTAGCTTTTGTTCTACAACATTTATTAGATACCGAAAATGCATTGGCGGCCAATGGGTTGTCATTGTTTTCCTTTGCCACTACCCAATAACATACATTGGCATTTGGAGCAAATCCTGTTGGTGAATCCGCAAAATAATTGGATGTTGTAGTTACACTTCCAATGTTATCCCCATCTACTGGTAAATCATCAACCTGTCGAAAAATATCGTAACTGTCCACACCTTGCAACCAAGTTCCATAACTATTCCAACTGACTATATTCTCGCCTTGAACTGTTTCGCAACCTAATAGTATTGAATTTGATGTATTTATCGAATAATTGCTTTGTGCTTTACAACTATCAATTGCAACTAACCTGTACGAATAACTCAGGTTTTTAACTTCTGCAGTCCGATCGTACATTGTAAATGTTTGTGGAAGGTAATTCCCGATTGTGGATGACAATGAGTCAATAGTAAACCAATTGCCCCCTATCGTATCCAATCGCTGAAGCAACAGTTTTTGAAGTGTGTTGACAGGAGAATAAATGCAACCAACCTGTATGTATTCGTCAGCTTCGACACGAACTTGCGAAATATATAATGTGTCGGGTTTTGCTGCTGATTTGTAAAGTATGCTTTTTTCGCATGACGAAGATGTAGCAGATCCAGAAGCTGCAAATGCTTTGACGAAATATGTGTAAACAGAGCCATTCTTGAATTGAAAATTGTCGGAAAAAGAATTAGAATAAGCCCCGAGGGTTTTTATAAGCGAATAAGGCCCATTATCCTGTTTACGGTATATTTTATAGCCTCCTAATTCTTCAGGCATATTGATGTACCGATTCCAATTAAGAGTTGCTTTTTTTTCGCAAGGATCGATATTTGGGATGGTAAGTAAAATGGTTTGAATTTCTTTTGTTTGCATCGAGGCGGTACTCATTTTCCCACATTTGTCTATTGCAACAATAGAATAAATATAGGAGGTTTCGCAAGCATTGACAGTTGTATCTGTAAAAATTGAAATTTCGGATGAAACAGTGTCAATGGGGAAAAATCCAGTTGATGGAATATCGCTACGCAGAATCTGATAGCCAGCTATATCGTTGCTAGCCGAAAAAGACCAACCTAAAACTGGGTAGCCTGATTGATCGTGCGTAATGCTTACTGTATCATTTCTGGCATTTGTTGGTGGCGTGTTATCCCTGAAAGGCCCATTGCTGCCAACATTGGAAACTGATTCACTGAAAACAGCTGATTTTATTTTAAACCGTATCCGGTAGTAAACATCATTATAATCACAAAATGGGTACGAAATAGTATCATTACAAGTATAGTCTTGATTGCCATTGATGTACGGGATTTTTTTAATTGTTCTCCAGTTTGGTGCTTCATAACGATCCAAAAAATAATCACCTGCAAGGTTAGTTTTTATTGTATTCCAATTGAGCACTGAAATACTTGCAGATCCGTAGATTACACCTATATGATGAACCTCAAAAAAAATTGTATAGAAATTATCCAACAAAATAGTATTGCCAGCAACTATTTTTTTTACTTCGATAAAGTATGACTGTGTGTTGCCATCTATGGAGGTAATCAGGAAAGAGTTTTCAGTTTTGGGAACGATTTGTGTACCTAAAATCGCTATTGATGATAATCCCCAATTTATTTCGTAATTTAAAGTTGATCCCGGATTTGGATCGTTCCAACTTACCATAATGTTTCCGGTAGCACTGTCAACAACAGCACTATAGAGGTTCTGGGATTTGGCATTTTTTGTAAAACAACAAACCATTATGAAAAGGACAAAAACCTTGAAAAGGTATATGCTGAACTTTTTTTTAGATTTGTACATTTAGCAAATGTAAGAAATATTTATACCATTTCTGGCCCAACCACCAAAGTAAACAAGTTTTCAGGGTTCAGGTATTTTATTGCCAAATCCTGCAACTGCTGCGCGTTTATATGTTGAATGGTATCTATCAATCCTTTAAAATGCGAAATATCAAGCCCGCTTTCTATCAGTTCAAGATAAAGGTCGGCCTGGGCAAAAGGCCCGTCCACTGCCCGCAGCATTTCGCCCGATAAATAACTTCGAACAAGTGAAAGTTCGCTTTCTGGCACTTGTTCATCGCATAAGCGTTTCAGTTCAAAATTTATTTCGGTAAGGGCATTTTTTGTAACATCGGCTCCCACCTCGCCCGAAATAACAAAATATCCGTCATTCTGCAATGGTACAACTGCCGAACCAATTCCATACGTGTAGCCTTTATCCTCGCGCAAGTTTGTCATTAACCGCGAACCGAAATACCCTCCAAGTAAGGCGTTCAGTACTTTCATCCCAGCAAAATCGGGATGGTTGCGGCCAAACAGCAGTCCACCCATCCTGATTGCCGATTGCATAGCTCCATCCTTGGCAATAAAATGATTTTTTTGTAGAGAACTGACAGGTTCGCACGGAATCCTATTGCTACTTATCCCATTCCAGTCGTTTCCTCCAAAATATGTTTCCAGCATTTCTGCCAAATCGGGTTTTATACGGCCGGAAACTACAATGGTACAATTGCCTGAATGGTATTGCGATTTGTAAAATCCGACAAGGTCGGCAGTGGATATTTTTCCTATATCGTTGGGGTGCAAGTACATGCCATAAGGATGTTCTTTGCCAAAAATCAGCGAATTAAAATGTGTACGGGCAAGGAAATTTACTTTTTGGCGGTTTACTTCTAGCATCTGACGCTGTTTGCCTGAAACAACCGAATATTCCTTTTCAGGGAAAACAGGTTTCTTTACAATTTCTGCCAACAATGGCAACGTATTGGTTAAATGCTTGTTAAGCGAATACAAGGTTACATAAGCGTTATCGCGCTCGGTTGTATTTTCGAAATGCGCACCATAATAATCCAGTGTTTCGGAGAGCGATTGTGTAGAGTAGTTTATTGTACCCTCACGAAGCATAAGGTTGGTGGCCATGGCCGTGAAAGGTTTTTTCTGAAACCAGCTTCCGGCAGAAAATACCATTTGTATGGAAATCACATCCTGTGTCCCTGAATTGAACTGATATACTTTTATCCCATTGCCAAGTTGATATATAACAGGGGTTGGGAAGTTTATTTCTCCCGGAGGTTGTATTTTGGGTTGCGTTTTGCGATCGAGGGCACTATTCATCGAAATATTATTTGGCAGGATTAATTTTTAACAGTTTGTTTTTTAGCAAAATAGTGCATGGTGGAGCAATTTTCCGGCTTAAAAATTCTTCCGGCTTCGGATTGTATATCGGCAACGCTTACTGCGGCATATTTGGAGTAAAGGCTATTTACCTGTGCCGCGTCGCCAAGCAATTCGTAATAGGCGAGGTTCATGGCTTTTTCGAGCACACGCATCTCGCTGAATTCCATCATAGCCTCTATACGGTTTTTAACTTTTTGCAATTCGTCGAGTTCTACGTGGTTGTTGATAATCTGATCAATTTCCAATTGTAAAGCATTTTCGGCAACATCCATCGAAACACCTTTCATTAATTTACCTGTAATCACGAACAAACCAGGTTCAATATCACCGGTGATAAAGGCATTCAAATCGCTGAAAAGCTGCTGCTTTTTTACCAACTGCTGGTTTAGCCTTCCGGATTGCCCGGCCGAAAGAATATCCGAAATCAGGTCGGTTGCATAAAACCCAGGATCCTTACGTCCGCAAATATGATAGGCTTTATAAAGTGAATCGTAGGGCACATCGCGTTCAACGCTGAGTGTGCGGGCTTCGGTTTGTTCAGGTTCAATTGGAAGGTTACGGTGGTATGCACTTCCTTTCTCGATTACCCCAAACCATTTTTCGGATAACTCCTTCACTTTTGAAGTTTCAACATTGCCGGCAATAACCATTATTGCATTGCACGGGTTGTAATATTTTTGGTAAAATCCGCGCACCTCGTCCATGCTGGCTTGTTCGATGTGCGATGGGTCTATTCCAATAGTTGCCCATTTATACGGATGAACTTTATAAGCTAATGGCCTGAGCAACAGCCACGCATCGCCATAAGGCTGGTTCAGGTAATTCTGCCTGAATTCCTCAACAACCACATTGCGCTGAACATCAAAACTCTTGGCCGAAAAAGCCAGGTTCAACATACGGTCCGATTCGAGCCAGAAAGCAGTTTCCAGATTATGCCCGGG